>NZ_JBSXMU010000068.1:0-20349 GCF_054073225.1 Teichococcus aerofrigidensis | reverse complement strand
GAGGCGGGCCTCGGCCTGGCGGGCGGCCGCCCGGCGCTGGTCCAGCACCTGGCGCGGCGTGTTCTGGCTGCGCGCCAGCTCCTCGGCACGGCGCAGGTCGGCCCGCGCGATGTCGAGCGCCGCCTCGGCCTCGGCGACGCCGGCCTCGGCCTGACCGAGCTGGGCGGCCGGCAGCCGGTCGTCCATGCGCGCCAGCACCTGGCCGGCCCGGACCGCATCGCCTTCCTCCACCAGCACGGCCTCGACCCGGAGGCCGCCGGCCTCCGCCCCCAGCACCAGCTCCTGCCAGGGGACGACGGAGCCATCGCCGACGACCAGCCGCTCCATCGGCCGGAGGGTCACCGGGGCCGTCGCCACGGTCAGCACGGGGGGCGGCGCGGCGGTGAGCGGGGGCGAGGCAAGGGGAGGAGCAGGGGGAGGGCCGGCGGCGGGCCGCAGCAGGTACCAGCCCGCCGCGGCGGCGGCGAGCAGAAGGAGCAGCCCGGGCAGCCACCTGCGGCGCCATCGCACGGGGGCCGGCGGGCCGGCACGGCGCGTCGTGGCGGCGGGAGAAGTTTCGAGCATGCTCAACCTGCGAGAGGGTCCGCGGGCCGCATCATCCCGGCTATTGACCGATTGGTCAATAGTGCTATCAGCCCAACATGCCCCCGCCCGCCGAGCGCCCCGCCCGCAGCCGCCTGCCCGTCGAGGAACGGCAGGCCCAGATCCTCACCGCGGCCGTGGAGGAATTCGCCGAGCGCGGCTATGCCGGCGCGCGGATGGCGGCGGTGGCGCGCCGCGCCGCGGTGACCAAGGGCCTGCTCTACCACTACCATCCCGGCGGAAAGGCGGACCTCTTCCGGGCCGCCATCGGCTCCTGCGCCCGCTCCACCCTCGAGGAGTTGGCACGGCTGCGCCTGACCTTCTCCGGCTCGCGCCGCGCGCAGCTCGTCGAGATGTTTCGCTTCGCCTACGAGGACAGGCTGCGCGACGACCGGCGCGACCGCATCCTGCTGAAGCTGATGGTGGGCGAATCCGGCGCCTTTCCCGAGCTCGCGGCCTCCTACCGCGCCGAGATCCTCGATCCCGCCATCAGCCTGCTTCAGGCGGTGTTGCGGGAAGGCGAGGCGGCGGGCGAGTTCCGCGCCGGCGTGGCGACGGATTCCGGCCTGGCGCATGTGCTGCTGGCGCCGCTGTTCCTGGGGGGGATCTGGGACATGATCCTCGGCCGCCCCGCCGAGGCCGAGGTCAGGGCGCAGCGCGCGTCGCATATCGCGGCGGTGCTGCGGCTCCTGGAGCCCTGAGCCCGCCGGAAGGGCCGCCGCGCCGGCTTTACTGAACCTGCAGCATGCTGCCGTGGACCCAGCCCTCGGGCTGCCCCGTGCCGACCTGGTACCATCCGCCCGGCGCGCGTCCGAAAATCGTCAGGCCGGTGCCGCGCGGCACCACGCGCAGCACCTCGCCCCCGCCCAGGGGGCTGGCGCGGAGATTGGCGTTCTGCCGCGCCAAGGCGCTGCCCTCCGCCGGGGTGGCCGCGGCAGGGCCGGGCGCGGGAGGGGCGGATGCTGACGGGGGCGTCGATTGGGGCGCCGGCGGGGTGGGCGGGGCTGGGGTGTGGCTCGGAAAGCTTCCGGGCACGGGGGGCAGGGGCTGCGCGCCGGGACGGCCGCCCGGCGACGGGCCACCGTTCTCGCGGCAGCGATCGAGCATCTCGATATAGGTCCGGGTGGCTTCCACCGTGCTGGCGGCCAGGAACTGCTCGATCTGAGGCGTCGCGCCCGCCTCGGCCGCCGGCGTGACGACAGAGACGAAAGGAATGAAGGCCTCCTCGGTGGCGCCGGTCAGGTTCATCTGGCCGCAGACGGCGACCGCGCCGGAGCTGGCCTGCGGATAGACCTGCACGGCGCGGAAGCTGGCCCCGGGCCCCTTAGCCCGGGCGCGCAGCCGCTCCTCAGACAGCGCGCGGGCCTCGGAGGCGAAGCCCTGCTGCTGGGTCGGCTTGGGATCGTCGCAGGCGGCGAGAAGGACGAACGGGAGCAGAAGGGCGCCTGCCCGCAGAGCCCGTCGCAGCGCCGCCGGCCGCGGCCTCGAGAATGGGTGCCGCATGGGAAGACCTCTCCTTGTCACCGATCAGCACCATTCCGCGCTCAAGGTTTCCGGCGGGGCGCCCGGAGCCTGATGAAGTTCTTCTAACGCCGCCAGTGAGGTAGCGGAACACCACAGCGACCTTGGCCACGTCATCGCGCCGCGGTCGTCGGGACATGATGGCGGTGAGCGGGGAGTCACAACCGGCGCCACGTGGTCGTGGCGGGAATGATGAGCAGCAAACGAAGAAATTGAAGTCTGCACCAGCATTCTTCGGCAGGCGGCGAAGGGCCTCCTGCAAAGCGAGAGTTGCGTCTCGCGAAATCCCGCGATGGCGGCAGCATCTTCTGCGCTTTCATATCGCAACCTGGGTCTCGACAAATTTCAGGTTGCAATACGTTACGAGGGTGCTTACACAAACATTCGAAGATCGCTCAATCGTGAGTGAACTCTGTCACAGGGAGCACGGCAAAGGCCAGAAGGGCCGGCATATTTTCTCGAGCTGCTGCTGAGGAGAAGATCGCGCCGCGCCGGCGGGTGGTCGTCATCCGGATCAGTCCTGGCGGAAGGCATTCTGCGGAAGAGACATTCAGATCCCCCTCGGCGCCGCACGCCAAATCAATAGTTACTATATCGTAACTAAATGCCTGGTGAAGGCCATCCCTCCTGGGAGGGTGACGCCAAGCATGCCGTGAGCGCAGAGGACACTGCCGCGCCATCGCGCGCCCAGCCCTGGCGCACACCTTCGGTTCAGGCCATGGCCTGGCGAGAGGCGCGACGCTCCCGATACGCCGGGACGCATCGGCCCGTGCCTGGCCGTGACCGAGCGGCGCGGGGCTGTTCCGGCCCGGCGTCATCCCTCTGGACACTCCGCGCGACGACCGGCCTTCCCGTGAACACAGGGAAGCTTCCGGGATCGGACCGCTCAGCCCAAAGGATGCCCCCATGGCACTTCTCGGCGTGTATGTCGGCAATGACAGAAACCAGGTCTCCAACTTCGAGAAATGGCTGGGACACGAGGTGGACGGCATCCATGCCGTCGTCGGCTTCGCCAACTGGAACGACTTCGTCAGTAGCGCCAGGTGGATGGTCAACGACCTCTGGAAGCCGACGGGGCGCGACCTCTTCTGGTCGGTGCCGCTGATCACGCGGGACGCCAACCTCTATTCCGCCGCGAATGGCGACTACAACCAGTACTACCGCACGGTGGCGCAGACGCTGGTGAACGGCACGCCCGGTAGCGACGACATCTATGTCCGCACCGGCTGGGAATTCAACGGAAACTGGTTCTACTGGAATGCCATCGGCAAGGAGCAGGCCTTCATCGGCGCCTTCCGCGAGTTCGTCGAGGCCTTCCGCTCGGTCTCCGACCGCTTCAAGTTCGAGTGGAACGTCAATGAGGCGTCCGGCGGGATCGACCCGGCCAAGGCCTATCCGGGCGACGACTATGTCGACATCATCGGCATGGATTTCTACTGGAAGCCCGAATACACCGGCAACGATCCGGTCAAGGCCTTCGAGACGGTGCGCGACCTGAAGTACGGGCTGAAGTGGCTCGAGAACTTCGCCGACGCGCATGGCAAGCCCACCGCCTATTCGGAATGGGGCGTCAAGACCGACACCGCCGCGCCCTACATCAAGCTGGTGCAGGACTGGTTCGAGAGCCACGACGTCGTCTACCAGACCTACTGGGATTCCAACGACGCCTTCCCGGGCAAGATCTCCGACGGCACCGAGCCCCGGACCGGCGCCGCCTACAAGGCCGCCTTCGGCGGGGGCGGCTCGGGCGCGCCGGAGGTCGGCGGATCGACCGGCGGTTCCTCGGGCAATGGTTCCTCGGGCAATGGTTCCTCTGGCGGGAATTCCGGCGGATCGCCGGTGGTAACGCCGCCGACCACGCCGTCGCAGCCCGCCGTGCCCACCGCGGAGGCCTCCGATGCGCCCAGCAAGGTGGTCTGGGGCAATCATGCCGGGGTCAGCCTCTGGGGCAGCGACGCCAACGAGCAGTTCTCGGCCCGCAGCAACGCCACCATGTATGGCGGCAAGGGCGATGACACCTTCATCGTCAACACAGCCAGCGACCGCGTCGTCGAATATGCCGGGCAGGGCACCGATACGGTGAAGACCTGGCTGCACAGCTACACCCTGCCGGACCAGGTGGAGAACCTCACCTTCACCGGCTACGGCAACTCCAAGGGCTATGGCAACGGCCTGGCCAATATCATCATCGGCAACGACGGCAGCAACGTCCTGGACGGGCGTGGCGGCAACGATGTGCTCACCGGCGGGCGGGGGGCGGATATCTTCGTCATCGCCAAGGGCGCCGGCCACGACACCATCACGGATTTCGCGCGCGGCACCGACAAGCTGCAGCTCAGCGGCTTCTCCGGCGACGCCAAGCTGTCCTTCTCCGGTGGGGTGGCGACGATCTCCGATGGCAACGGATGGGAATCCCATGTCACGCTGAAGGGCGTCACCGGCCTGTCCGCCTCGGACTACTTCTTCGGCTGAGCCACGACCTCGCGGTCCGGCGCTTCCATGGGGCGCCGGCCGCAGCCCTGGACTTGGCTGATTTTCCGCCACGCGGCGCGATTTTTTTTACTGCCGGTCGCCGATACCTATTCCCTTTCAGGCTCGTTCTCCCTCATCGTCTCTCATTGCCGTGACTGGGGAGGGCTGCGTGGCAGAGTTCTGGGCCGATTGGGGCTTGCTGGCCTATCTGGCCGCGGCGGCATGGGCGTTTTTCGAGGGCGAGACCTTCGTCCTGCTCGCCGCCGCCGCCGGTCAGGCGACCGGACTGATCAACCCCTGGTTCCTCATGATCTCGGTCTGGATCGGCTCCTTCCTGGGCGATCAGCTCTGGTTCACCCTGGGTCAACGCTATGGCGTGCGGGCCCTGCGCAAACTGCCCGCGGCGGAGCGCAAGGTCGCCAAGGCCCTGCGCTTCCTGGAACGCTACGGCACGCTGTTCGTCCTGACCTTCCGCTTCGTCTATGGCGTGCGCAACGTGGCCTCGGCCGCCTGTGGCATCGCCGGCATGAAGCACAGCCGATTCGCCATCCTGAACTTCATCGCCGCCGGCCTCTGGGCCGGCTCCTTCGTCGCCGCCGGCTGGTATGCCGTGGCCTGGCTGGGCGAGGAGTACACCAGCTACGCGCTGATGGGCATCGGTGCCCTCGTCGTCTGCTTCCTGGCCTACAAGGTCGTCCGCCTGTGGCGTCGCCCGTCGGCGCCTGTCCAGGCCGCCGAGCTGCCGCCGGTCGTGCGGGCGCAGGAGTTCAGCAGGCCGCCGGCCGAGAAGGGCGTGACCAAGGGTGCGACCCTGAAGCGCGTCGCCATCTGACCGGCGCCTGCCCGGCTGACGCTTGCATATCCTGACGTGACCTTGGACGCTTCACGGCGTTTCCTGCCCGCAACCGCGTTCGGGAACGACAGGAATGCCTCAAGGCCGCCGGTGCGTAACCGGCTTGATCGCCCTTCTCCTTCTGGCCTGCGCCGCCTGCTCGGCTCCCGTTCGCCCGCTCCCGGAGCCGGAGGCGACGGAAGCCCTGTCACCCTGGCGAGGGCGCCTCGTCCGGGCTGCCCTCACCGAATGGCGGGCCTGGGGCGAGCTCGTCGTGGAGGGCTGGCCGGAGGCGCTGCCGCAGCCGGCCGATCCCGACAACTACACGCGCATCCTCGATTACTGGTCGTCCACGCCCGAGGGGCCGGCGGTCGCCAGCCGGCTGCGCAACACGCATGATTCGATGATGCTGGCGCTGCTGGAGGCGACGCCGCCGGGCGCCCCGCCGCCGCAGCCCTCCATCTCCCTCTGGGCCTATCCCGCCTGGTCGGCGGCCTTCGTCAGCGCGGTCCTGCAGCGGGCCGGCGTGCCGCCCTCGGTCTTCCCGGCGGCCGCGGCCCATGCCTGGTACATCGACCGGCTGCTGTCGGAGGCCGCCTGGAACCCCTCCGGGGCGGCCTTCCTGCCGCACGACCCGGCCGGCTACGCTGCCGCGCCCGGCGATCTCCTCTGCGCCGACCGGTCGCGCCTGCCGCTGCTGCACTGGCAGGACCGGCTGGCCGAGGCCGGGCAGTTCCGCCCCCTGCATTGCGACATCGTGGTGGCCGCCGGCGGCGGGCTGGTGCAGGCGGTCGGCGGCAATGTGCTGGATGCCACGGTGCTGCGGCGCTTCCCGGCCGATTCGCGGGGCCATGTCCTGCCACCGCCTTTCGACAAGCCTCCCTTCTTCCTGGTCTTCGAGAACCGGCTCGACCGGATGCCCTGATTCAGCCGGGCGGGGGATTCAGCCGGGCGGAGATAGCGTGGCGGAGACGTCGGGCAGGGCGGGCTGCATGTCCTCCTTCAACGCCACGCCGGTCAGGCCCAGCGTCAGCGCCTGCCGCGCCAGCCAGGCGATCCTGTCGGCGGCGCCGGCGTGGCTCAGCCCGCCGGCGCCGTGGATGTTCGAGACACAGTTCCGCTCCGAATCGGCCCGTCCCGGACGGGGGCCGAAGGTGAGATAGGCGCCGAGGCTGTCGGCCACGCTGAGGCCGGGACGCTCGCCGATCAGCATGACGGCGAGCCGCGCCCCGAGCCGGGCGCCGATCTCGTCGCCCAGCGCCACCCGCGCCTGCAGGGCGATCACTGGCGGCGCCAGGCGCAGGCCGTGCAGGCGCCGCCGCGCCGCTTGGAGGACCGGCGCGGCATGCCGCTGCACCGCCGTGGCGGAAAGCCCGTCCCCGATGATGAAGGCGATGTCCCACTCGCCCCGTGGAATGGCCGCGGCGCTCTCCGCCGCCAGCCTGCGGCCGAGATCCGGCCGGCGCAGATAGGTGCCGCGGTCCGGCGCGGCGCTGTGCAGGAGGAGGGGCACGCCGGGCCCGGGGTCGTCGGACAGGGCCTCGGACAGGGCCTCGGATAGGGCGCCGGGGTCGAGGGCCGCGTGCACGGCGTCGCGCGCCTGGGCATGGGCCATCTGGAAGGCCAGGACGTCGCGGATGGCCACCGCCTCGCCACTGCGGCCGAGGCCGATCCGGGCGCGGGTGGCGCGGCGCAGGCGCTCCCACCCGTCGCTCACGCGCCGACCTCGGCGGCCAGGCGAGCCAGGGAGGCGGTGTCGGGCGCCAGGGCGCGCAGCCGGCCTTCGGGCGTCAGCATGCCCATCCGTTCCAACCAGGCCTCGAATTCCGGGGCGGGACGGAGGCCGAGCAGATCGCGCAGCGCCAGCACGTCATGGAAGGCGAGGCTCTGGTAGTTCAGCATGATGTCGTCGGCGCCGGGCACGGCGATGAGGAAGTTCACGCCGGCCACGCCGAGCAGCGTCATCAGCTGGTCCATGTCGTCCTGGTCGGCCTCGGCGTGGTTGGTGTAGCAGGCGTCCACCCCCATCGGCAGGCCGAGCAGCTTGCCGCAGAAGTGGTCCTCGAGCCCGGCGCGGATGATCTGCTTGCCGTCATAGAGATATTCCGGGCCGATGAAGCCGACCACGGTGTTGACGAGCAGGGGGCGGAACTCCCGCGCCACGGCATAGGCGCGCGCCTCCGCGGTCTGCTGGTCGAGGCCGTGATGCGCTCCCGCCGAAAGGGCGGCGCCCTGGCCGGTCTCGAAATACATGACGTTGTCGCCCAGCGTGCCGCGCCCCAGCGCCAGCGCCGCCTCATGCGCCTCCCGCAGCACGGCGAGATTGACGCCGAAGCCGGCATTCGCCGCCTCGGTTCCGGCGACCGACTGAAAGACCAGATCCACCGGCGCGCCCCGCCGCATGATCTCGATGGCGCTGGTCACATGGGTCAGCACGCAGCTCTGGGTCGGGATCGCGTGGCGCTGGCGCAGTTCATCGAGCATGTCCAGCAGGCGCATGCAGTTGGGCAGGTTGTCGGTGGCCGGGTTGATGCCGATCACCGCGTCGCCGCTGCCGAGCAGCAGCCCGTCCAGCACGGCCGCCGCGATGCCGCGCGGGTCGTCGGTCGGGTGGTTCGGCTGCAGCCGGCTGGCCAGCCGTCCGGGCAGGCCGAGGGTGGTGCGGAAGGCGCTGACCACGCGGCATTTCCGCGCCACCGCCATCAGATCCTGGTTGCGCATCAGCTTGCTGGCGGCGGCCACCATCTCGGGCGTCAGCCCCGGCGCCAGGGCGGCCAGGGCGGCGCCATCGGCAGCGTGCGAGAGCAGCCAGTCGCGGAAGCCGCCGACCGTCATGGCGCGGACCGGGGCGAAGGCCATGGCATCGTGCCGGTCGAGGATCAGCCGGGTCACCTCATCGGCCTCGTAAGGCACCAGGGCCTCGTTGAGGAAGACGGCGAGCGGGAGGTCGGCCAGCGCCATGCGGGCTGCGACGCGGCGGGCATCGCTGTCCGCCGCCAGCCCGGCCAGCTCGTCCCCGGAGCGGCGCGGCGAGGCGGCGGCAAGCAGGGCCCTGAGATCCTCGAAGCGGTGGCGCTCGCCACCGGCCAGGCTGGTGCGGCTGGTCATGCCGGCAGCCTGCCACGACCGACGCGCGCGGTCAGTTCCTTTGGCGGTCTCCGGACGGGGTTTCCCGCTCCGGCGGGGTGACGGGATCCGGCGGCGGCCGCGGTTCGGCCGAGGCTGTCGCCTGGCCGAGGAACGGGGTTCCCCCTGATGCCGCGCATCGGCATGCCTTCTGATGGCGCGCCCTGATGGCGTATCGGGGCGGCCGGGCTCCCGCTTGCCATCGTCCGGCACTTCCCCGACATTCCGCCCACCGGCGGGCGGCTCGTCCGCCGGGTGAGTGGCCCGCCGCCCCGGCGGGCAACCCGGATGCCGGATCGGGCGTCCTTATCCTTCCGGCTGCCACTGGCCGCCGCTCTTCGCCGAAGGACCGACAGTGCCTCGCATCATCCGCCTCTCCCTTCTGCTGGCCCTTCTGCTGGCCCTGCTTCCGCCGACGCTGCTTCCACCGGCCGCCCTGGCTCAGGGCGCGGCGCCGGCTGCCCCGCAAAGCCCGGCGGAGACGCCGGCGGACCCAGTGGCGGACCCGGTGGCGGACCCGGTGGCGGCGCTGGACGGCATCCTGGCCACGCTGCGCAGCGATCAGGAGCGCGCCGCCTTCGTCCGCCAGCTCGAGGAGCTGCGGACCAGCCTGGCCGCCCGTTCGGCCGCGCCGTCGGCGGGCGCCGCGCCGGGGGCAGCGCCGGGGGGCGAGCCCGCCGCTCCCGCCGCCGAAGCAGGTTCGCCGCCGCCGGATTCGGGCCTGCTTGGCGCCGTGGCGGTGGGGCTGAACAATGTCGGGGACACGGTGCGGGACCAGCTGAACAGCGGCAGCCTGATCTTCCGGCTGAACGCCGCCGGCAGCCAGATCCGCAGCCGCTTCCAGGATGCCTGGGAGGACGGCGACCTCTGGGCCTTCCTGGCCTGGGCGGGGCTCGGCTGGGGTGTCGCCGCCGCTCTCCTCTACGGCATCTCCGCCTTGCCCTGGCTGCGCCCCCGCCCGGATGCCGAACGCTTCCGCGCCTCCGGCCGCGCGGCGCTCTGGCGCACGGCCGGGCTGGAGGCGGCGCGGCGGCTGCTGCCCCTGCTGCCGGCGACGCTGCTGATCTTCGCCTGGCCAGTGCTCTGGCCGCGCGGCTGGGAGGAGACGCGCCTGTTCCTCACCATCGCCATGCCCTTCCTGGTGGGCGCGCTGACGTGGCGCCTGGGCTTCCCGCTGCTCTACCTGCTGGGCCCGATCCGGGGCTGGAGCACGGTGCGCTATGCCCGCCGCCGCATCCTGCCCTGGCTGGTGGCGCTGTCCGCCCTGGCGGTGGCGAGCACCTCGCTCCAGGAGGCGGAGCTGCGCTGGATCATCGGGCCGGATGTGGCCATGCTGGCGGGCGGAGCGGTGGATCTGGCGCTGGCCGTCGTGGCCTTCCTCTTCATCCTGCGCCGGCGTGGTGGCGTGCGCCGCCTGCTGGCGGGACGGCATACCGGGTCGGAGGAGCCACGCAGCGCGTTGCGCTCCGTCGGCGGGCAACTGGCCAGCAACTGGCACCTGCTCGGCTTCGCCCTGATCCTCGGCCATGTGTTCTCCCGTTTCCTCGGCCTCGGCCACGGCTTCTTCCTGGGGCGCGCCCTCCTGACCATCGGGGTGATCGTGCTGATCCTGGTGGTCACCTTCACCATGAACGGGTTGCTGAAGCGGTTCCTGGAAGGGCGCCAGCAGGCGAGCGGCAGCCTGGCTCGGCAGCTGCAGTGGCGCTACCTGGGCCTGATCCGCCAGGCGCTGCGCTTCGTCGCCGCCATCGCCATCCTGGTGTTCTGCCTGCGGCTGTGGGACTTCGACATCGTCGCCTGGGCCAGCGCCGGCATCGGCCTGGCCATCCTGCGGCCCATCGCCTCCATCCTGGTCGCCGTCGCCATCGGCTGGGTCGTCTGGGTGGCGGTGGACACGGCGGTGGAGCATGCGCTGGCGCCCAAGGAGGGCAGCCGCGGCTGGGATCACAGCACGCGGGCCCGCACCCTGTTGCCGATGATGCGCAACTTCGCCTTCGTCGTGCTCTGCGTGCTGACCGTGATCGCGGTGATGAGCAATCTCGGCATCAATGTCGCGCCGCTGCTGGCCGGTGCCGGCGTCATCGGCCTCGCCATCTCCTTCGGCTCGCAACAGCTGGTGCAGGACGTGATCACGGGCCTGTTCATGCTGATCGAGGACACCATCGCCATCGGCGACACCATCGATACCGGCGACCGCGCCGGCACGGTGGAGAGCGTCACCATCCGCACCGTCCGCATCCGCGATGGCGACGGCGCCCTGCACACCATTCCCTTCAGCCAGATCAAGGCGCTGAAGAACCGCTCGCGCGGCTTCGGCGTCTACACGGTGAAGGTGGTGGTCGGCTACGACTCCGACCTGAACAAGGTGATGGAGATCATGAACGAGGTCGGCGAGGAGATGCGGCAGGATCCCGACTTCCGCGACAACATGATGACCGGCCTGCAGATCTGGGGCGTCGATCAGTTCACGCCCGAGGGCGTCACCATCATGGGCGGGCTGCGGACGCGGGCGCTGCAGCAATGGGGTGTCGGCCGTGCCTTCAACCTGCGGCTCAAGCAGCGCTTCGACGAGGCGGGCATCGCGCTCACCCCGCCGCGCCCGACCGTGATGCTGCCGGCGCGTGGCCTCTGGCCCGAGCCGGAGGTGGGGAACGAGGCGGGGGAGGGCGCCCACCAGCCGGGGTGAGCGATCGCCTCAGTCGATCACGCGCGGGCCGCCGGGCGGGGGCGCGGTGTCGCGCAGCCAGGAGACCGCCCCCTCCGCCGCAGCCCGGCCGGTGGAGAAGCAGGCCTGGAGCAGGTAGCCGCCCGTCGGCGCCTCCCAGTTCAGCATCTCGCCGGCGGCGAAGACGCCGGGATGGCGCCGCAGCATGAAGCGCTCGTCGAGGGCCTCGAGGCGCAGGCCGCCGGCCGTCGAGATCGCCCGCTCCAGCCCCTGCGGCGCGACCAGGCGCAGGGGCAGGGCCTTGACCAGCTCCGGCAGCCGCTCCGCGGGCATGCCGCCGCGCAGGGCCTCCTGCACCAGGCCGATGGCCACCGGCGGCAGGGCCAGGCTCTTGCGCAGGAAGGTGGAGAGCGACTGGGCGTGCCGCGGCTGCGACAGCCTGCGTCGCACCTCCGCGGCGGGGAGGTCGGGGCGGAGGTCGAGACAGGGCATCGCCACCCCCCGTTCGGCGATCGCCTCGCGCAGGGCGGCGGAGAGGGCGTAGACGGCACCCCCCTCGATCCCCTCCCGCGTGATCATGGCCTCGCCGCGGATCGTGCGGCCCTCGAAGGCGAGGGCGATGCGCTTCAGCGGCGTGCCGGCGAAGCGCTCCGCGAAGTGGGGCGACCAGACCAGGCGGAAGCCGCAATTCGCCGGCCGCAGCGGCGCCACCCCATCGCCCGGAAAGAGGCCAGTCCAGCCCCCGTCGCTGCCCAGCCGGGGCCAGGAGGCGCCGCCCAGCGCCAGGATCGTCGCGGCCGGGCGCAGCAGGCTCTCCCCGTCCGGCCCCTCGACCCGCAGGCCGCCCTCCGGCGCGAAGCCCAGCCAGCGATGCCGGGTGCGGATCTCCACGCCCAGGGAGGCCAGGCGGGCGAGCCAGGCGCGCAGCAGCGGCGAGGCCTTCAGGGCGCGGGGAAAGACGCGGCCGGAGCTGCCGGTGAAGACCTCCTGGCCCAGCGCGGCGGACCAGGCCGCCAGCGCGGCGGGGGGAAAGGCCTCGATGGCCGGCGCCAGGCGGGCCGTGGCGGCACCATAGCGGCCGAGGAGATCGGCCAGGGGCTCCGAATGGGTCAGGTTCAGGCCGCCCCGGCCGGCCATCAGGAACTTCCGCGCCACGGAGGGCATGCGCTCCAGCACCAGGACGGGCAGGCCCGCGGCGGCGACGGTCTCGGCGGCCATCAGGCCGGCCGGGCCGGCGCCGATGACAGCGATCGGGGAGGGGGGCTTGGTCTGCACGGCAGCGTTATGCCCGCAACCGCGCCATCCGCCTATCGCATGCGATAGGCCATTGGCAGGGCGGGCGGGGCGGCATAACCCCTGGCCCCGAGATGCCGCCCCCGCCGCCAGGACCGAGCCGACCATGACCCTTGCCCCAACCCAGACCAGCCTTCCCGCCGGCCATGTGCTGACCCTGGCCTGCGCCAACCGCCCCGGCATCGTCGCCGCGGTGGCGGGAGCGCTCTACGAGGCCGGCGGCGACATCCGCGAGGCGCAGCAGTTCGACGACACGGCCACCGGCCGCTTCTTCATGCGCGTCGTCTTCAACGGCATACCGCCCGAGGGCGAGGCGGCGCTGCGCGAGACGATCGCGGGCGTGGCGGCGCGCTTCGGCATGCAGTGGACACTGCGCGACCGTTCCGAGAAGCGCCGCGTCATGCTGCTGGTCAGCCGCTTCGACCACTGCCTGGCCGATCTGCTCTACCGCTGGCGCATCGGCGAGCTGCCGATGGAGCTGACCGGCATCATCTCCAACCACCCGCGGGAGACCTACGCGCATCTCGACTTCACCGGCGTGCCCTTCCACCACCTGCCGGTGACGCGGGCGACCAAGATGGAGCAGGAGGCGGAGATCTGGCGCCTGTTCCAGGAGACGCGCTCGGACCTGATGGTGCTGGCGCGCTACATGCAGGTGCTGTCGGACGGGCTCTCGGCCAAGCTGCCGGGGCGCTGCATCAACATCCACCATTCCTTCCTGCCCGGCTTCAAGGGTGCCCGCCCCTATCACCAGGCGCATGCGCGCGGCGTGAAGCTGATCGGGGCCACGGCGCATTTCGTCACCGCCGATCTCGATGAGGGGCCGATCATCGAGCAGGATGTCGAGCGCATCAGCCACAACGACACGGCCGAGGACCTGGTGCGGAAGGGCCGCGACATCGAGCGCCGCGTGCTCGCCCGCGCCATCACCTTCTTCCTGGAGGACCGGGTGATCCTGACCGGCAACAAGACCGTCGTCTTCAGCGGCTGAGGCGCCTGGCGGGGTGCCGGCGCCGCCTCATTCCATGCGCACGCCGGGGGCGCTGGCCTTGCGGAGCAGATCGGCCGCCCAGTAGAGCAGCGAACGCCAGAAGCCGTGCAGGCCGAGCTGGTGGCGCCGGTAGAGCGAGGCGTAGCTGAACTGCGCGAACCTGCCCTCGATGAACAGGCCGCCGCCGAGCAGCCCCCGCCGGCCAAGGCTGCCGAAGGCGTTGTACCGCCCGAGCGCCACCAGCGCGCCCTTGTGCTGATAGGCGAAGGGCGTCAGGGGGCGGCCGGCGAGATGGTCGGGGAGGGCGCGGGCGAGATGCTCCGCCTGCTGCTGCGCCACCTGGGCGGTGGCGGGCAGCGGCCGCTCGGCCCCCTCGGGCTTGAGAAAGGCACAGTCGCCCATGGCGAAGACCGCGTCGTCGCGCGTTGTCTGCAAGGTCGGGCG
Organism: Teichococcus aerofrigidensis; assembly: GCF_054073225.1. NCBI lineage: Bacteria > Pseudomonadati > Pseudomonadota > Alphaproteobacteria > Acetobacterales > Roseomonadaceae > Roseomonas > Teichococcus aerofrigidensis. Next base: position 6,423 of record NZ_JBSXMU010000068.1, on the reverse strand, counting down.
CACCACGAGCTGGCCGCTGCGCGCGCTCTCCAGCCCGTCGAGCCCGTTCAGGAAGGCCGGCGCCTTGATCCCGGCCGCCCAGACGCGGAGCGTGGCGGGGATGCTGCGACCGTCCTTGAGGCGGATGCCGTGGTCATCCACCGCGACCACCTCGGCGCCGGTCAGCACGGTCACGCCCTGCCGCTCCAGCTCCTCCCGCGCCGCCTCGGCCACCTTTTCCGGAAGCGCGCCCAGGATGCGGGGCGCGGTCTCGATCAGCGTCAGCCGCAACTGGCGACGCAGCCCGGGGAAGCCATAGCCGCCAGCCAGGTCGAGCGCGGTGGCGATCTCGGCCGAGAGCTCGACGCCCGTCGCCCCCGCGCCGACGATGGCGATATCGAGGGTGGCGTCCGGCGGCCCGGCGATGCAGCGCAGCACGGCGGCCCGCAGCGCCTCGTTGAAGTCCTCGGCCTGCTCGCGGCTGTCGATGAAGGCGCAGTGCTCGCGGACGCCGGGGATGCCGAAATCATTGGCCTGGCTGCCCACCGCGATCACCAGCGTGTCGTAGGCGAGGTCGCGCGCGCCGAGGATCTCAGCGCCGTCCCGGTCCCGGAGCGGGGCCAGGCGGACCCGCTTCGCCGCGCGGTCCAGCCCCTCCATCGCACCGGGCCAGTAGCGGAAGCCATGTCGCCGGGCATGGGCGACGAAGCCGATCTGCTCCGCCCCCGTGTCGAGCGTGCCGGCCGCCACCTCGTGCAGCAGCGGCTTCCAGATATGCGCGGTGTCACGATCCACCAGCAGGATCTCCGCTCGCCCCTCGCGGCCGAGGCGGCGGCCGAGACGCGTTGCCAGATGGATGCCGCCGGCCCCGCCGCCGACGATCAGGATCCTGTGGGGCCCCCGGCGGCCTTTCTCCTGGCCATCCCTGGGCACCGGGGTCTGGGCCATGCCTGCCATGTCTCGTCTCCCTCTGCTGACGGAAAGGGGCGCTCCCCGGCCGGGGGGCGCCCCTTCTCACGCCGTCGTCGTGATGCAGGCCAACCGCCGGCCCGGGCCGGGGTTGCCCGGGTGCGTCAATGCGCCGCCTTGCCGCCCTCCCGCCCCGCGGCGGCTTCGGCGTGGCGGCCGCGGCCGAAGCGGCGATGGGTGGCCTCGCGCATCCCCTGGAACACCACGTAGAGCATGGGGATCAGGAAGATGCCGATGGTCGAGGCCGCGATCATGCCGGCGAAGACCGGGGTCGAGACGGCGCGCCGCGCCAGCATCGAGGCACCCGAGGCCCAGACCAGGGGCACCAGGCCCAGGATGAAGGCGATCGAAGTCATCATCACGGCGCGGAACCGCATCTTGGCGCCCTGGGCCGCCGCCTCGACGATGCCGAGCCCGGCCTCGCGCTGTTCCTTGGCGAACTCCACGATCAGGATGCCGTTCTTCGCCGCCAGCGCGATCAGCACGATCAGGCCGATCTGCGCGTAGAGGTCGAGCGGCAGTCCGGCGAGGAGAATCGCCGAGACGGCGGCGAGGATGCCCACCGTGACAGACAGCAGAACCGGGATCGGGATCACCCAGCTCTCATACAGCGCCACCAGGAAGAGGAAGGCGAAGAGCACGGCGAGCGCCAGGATGATGCCGGTCTGCCCCGCCGCCTGCTGCTCCTGATAGGCGGTGCCGGTCCATTCGAAGGTATAGCCGGCCGGCAGGGTGTCGCGGCTGATCTCCTCCATGGCATCCATGGCCGCGCCGGAGGAGACGCCGGGCGCCGGATTGCCGTTGATGGTGATCGACCGATAGTTGTTGTAGCGCGTGATGGTCTGCGGGCCGACCACCGTCCTCACCGTGGCGATGGAGCGCAGCGGCACCATCACGCCACGGCTGTTGCGGATCTCGATCCGCCACAACGCGCTCGGGTCTCGGCGATCGGCCGCCTCGCCCTGCACCAGCACCTGCCAGGTGCGGCCATAGAGGTTGAAGTTGTTGACGAAGGCACTGCCCAGCGTGGTTTGCAGCGCCGAGAAGACGTCACTCATCTGTAGGCCGAGGGCCTGCGCTTTGTCCCGGTCGATGTCGAGATAAAGCGAAGGCGAGCGGGAGCTGAAGGTCGAGAAGACCTGGCTCAGGCGCGGATCCTGATTGGCCGCGGCCAGCAGCCCCTGCATGACGTTGCCGATCTCGGCGGGCGACGCGCCCTCCAGCGATTCCAGCTGATACTCGAAGCCGCCGCCTGTCGAAAGGCCGATGACCGGGGGCAGGTTGATCGGGATGATCTGGGCTTCGCGGATCTGCTGGCTCTGCACGAAGATCTGGCCGATCAGCGCGTTGACGTTGTCGCCCGGCCCTCCGCGCTCGGAGAAGGGCTTGAGCTGCACGAACATCGTCGCCGCCGAGGCGCTGGCGCCGTCGTCGAGCAGGGAGAAGCCGATGATCGAGATGGAATCCCGGACCTGCGGCATCTCCTTCAGCTGCGCCTCCATCTGCGCGACGACGCGGCTGGTGCGCGCGACCGAGGCGCCGTCCGGAAGCTGGAAGGCGATGATGAAGGCGCCCTGGTCCTCCTGCGGCAGGAAGCCCGCCGGCGTGCGGTTGGCGACCGTGTAGGCGCCGAAGGCGAAGACGCCGACCAGCACCACGGACAGGATGGACAGGCGCAGCAGCCGCGTGACGATGGAGGCATAGCCGTCGCGCACATTGTCGATGCGGCGCAGCACCCAGCCCATGATCCCCTTCTTCGGCCCCTCGTGCCGCAGGAAGACGGCGCATAGGGCGGGGGAGAGGGTCAGGGCGTTGATCGCCGAGAAGACCATCGCGACCGAGATGGTCACCGCGAACTGGCGGAACAGCTCGCCCGAGAGGCCGGGGATGAAGCCGATCGGCACGAAGACCGAGAGCAGCACCAAGGTGATGGCGATGATCGGGGCGGTGATCTGCGCCATCGCCTTCTTGGTCGCCTCGGCCGGGGTGATGTCCGGCTCCTCCTCCAGCACGCGCTCGACATTCTCCACCACCACGATGGCGTCGTCGACGACGATGCCGATGGCCAGGACCATGGCCAGCAGCGAGACGGTGTTGGCGGAGTAGCCCATGGCCAGCAGCGCCGCGAAGGTGGTGATCAGGCTGACCGGGACGGCGACGATCGGGATGACGGTGGCGCGAATGTTGCCGAGGAAGAGAAAGACCACGAGCGCGACCAGGACGAAGGCCTCGACCAGGGTCTTGATGACCTCGTGGATGGTGTCGTTGACGAAGATGGTGGTGTCGAAGACCGGGCGGACGTTCATGCCCTCGGGCATGCGCGAGCGCACCCGCTCCAGCGTCGACTCCACGGCGGCCGCGGTCTGCACCGCATTGGCGCCGGGCGACAGGTAGATGGCCAGTCCGACGCCGTCGCCGCCGTTGAGGCGGGTCATGGCGTCCTCGTTCTGGGCGCCCATCTCGACCCGCGCCACATCGCGCACGCGCAGCACCGAGCCATCCGGATTGGCCCGCAGCACGATATTGCCGAACTGCTCGGGCGTCTCCAGGCGGCCCTGGGTGAGGACGTTCATCTGGATCTGCTGGTCGTCCGGCACCGGCGGGGCGCCGATGCGCCCGGCCGGCGCCTGCAGGTTCTGCGCCCGGATGGCGCCCACGATATCCGACGGGTTGAGGCCGAGGCTCACCAGGCGCCGCGTGTCGAACCAGATCCGCATGGCGTAGTTCTGGCGGCTGAACAGCGTCGCCGAGCCGACGCCATCGGTGCGCGACAGCTCGTCGATCAGGTTCAGGGTGGCGTAGTTGGTGAGGAAGAGGGGGTCGTAGCCCCGCTCGGGGTCCTCGGAATAGATGAACAGCACCTGCAGGATCGAGGAGGAGCGCTTCTCCACCTTGATGCCCTGCGCCTGCACCTCCTCGGGCATCAGCGCCATCGCGGCCTGGACACGGTTGTTCACGTTCACCGTGTTCATGTCGGGATCGGTGCCGAGCTCGAAGCTCACGGTCAGCGAGTAGCTGCCATCGCTGCCGCTGTTGCTCTTCATGTAGATCGAGCCGTCGACGCCCACGACCTGTGCCTCGAGCGGCTGGGCGACGGCGCTCTCCACCACGTCGGCGGAGGCACCCGGATAGGTGGCCGAGACCTGGACCTGTGGCGGCACGATGTCGGGCAGCTGCGAGACCGGGATGCGCAGCAGCGACAGGGCACCGGCGATGCTCATGACGATCGCGATGACGATCGCCAGGCGGGGCCGGTCGACGAAAACGGCTGACAGCACGGATCAGCCTCCCTGCGGCGCGGCGTTGGCGGCCGGCGCGGCATTGACCGGGTTGCCCGGACGGACGCGCTGGAGGCCCTGGACCACGACGCGCTCGCCCTCCCGCACGCCATCGTCGATCACCGCCAGCTCGGGGGTGGACTGGCTGCTCATGCGGATGGCCCGGCGCTCGGCCACGTTGTTCTCGCCGACGACATAGACGAAGTCACCGCGGGCGTCGCTGAGCACCGCCGCGCGCGGCACGGTCAGCATCTGCACCGGCTGGATCGCCTCCACGACGACATTGACGAACTGGTTGGCCGTCAGCGTGCGGTAGCCGGCGGGGCGGGGGGGGTTGGGGATGCGCCCGCGCAGCAGCACGCTGTCGGTATCCCGGCCGATCTCGTTATCGGTGAAGTCGATGCTGCCGGGCTGGTCGTAGAGCTCGCCGTTCGGCATGCGCAGCCGGATCTGCACGGCGCTCAGCCCGCCGCGATCGGCGTAGCGCACCCGCAGGTCGACCAGCGTCCGCACCGGGACGGTGAAGCTCACATACATCGGATCCTGGCTGACGATGGTGGTCAGGGCGCCGGAATTCGGCCCGACCACATTGCCCACCGTCACCGCCGTGCGGCCGATCCGGCCGTCGATCGGGGAGCGGATCTCGGTGTAGTCGAGATTGATCTGCGCCTGGCGCTGCTGCGCCTGGGCGGAGAGCACCTGGGCCTGGGCGGTGCGCTGGGCCGCCAGGGCATTGTCCACATTGGAGCGCTGACCGGCAACCGTGTTCAGCAGCGCCTGGGCGCGGCTGAGGGTGATGTTGGCGTTGGTGAGCTGTGCCTCGGCCTCGGCCACGGCCGCCTTGGACACGTCGAGCTGCGCCTCGAAGGGCCCTCGCTCGAGGCGGTAGAGCAGGTCGCCGGCCTTGACCTCGGCGCCTTCCTCGAAGGCGCGCTGCTCCAGGAAGGCCGTCACGCGCGCGACGATCTCGACCCGGTTCGGCGCCTCGATCCGGCCGATGAACTCATTGCTTTCGGTGACGGCGCGCTTGGCCGCCGGCATGACGCCGACGGCCGGTGGGCCACCCGGCCCCGGTTGGGCCAGGGCCGGCACGGCAGCCAGCAGGAACAGGCCCACAAGGGCCGATCCGCGACGGAACAGGAGCTGCATGGATCCTCCAGAGAAGCCCGGCGCGTCGCGACCGGCAGCTTGTAAAGATACCTTCCTGTATGTATATAAAAGGGCAGATCGCTAGTCGCAAGGTCAGAGATGGCGCGCCGCACCAAACAGGAAGCCGACGAGACACGCGAGGCATTGCTGGACGCGGCCGAGCAGGTCTTCCTGGAGCGTGGCGTGGCCAGGGCTTCGCTGGACGAGATCGCGAGGGCCGCGGGTTGTACCCGTGGTGCGGTGCATTGGCATTTCCGTGACAAGCTGGGTCTGTTTCTGGCCTTGGACGAGCGGCTGGTCCTTCTGCACGACGAGTTGCGCGAGCGCCTCTGCTGCGATCCGAATCGCCCCCCGCTTGAGCATATGGCCTATGCCATCTCGGCGGCCATGGACGATCTCGAGAGGGATCCGCGACGCAAGCGGCTGCTCACGATCATGTTGCAGCGCTGCGAGTATGTCGAGGAAATGGCGCCGGCCCTGGAACGCCGGCGCGCGGCCGATCTGGCGTTCCGGACAACTTTGCGCGAACACTTCGAGCGCGCCGAGCTGCGCGGCGAGCTGGCGCCGAACTGGAAGCCTGAACGCGCGGCCTTCTTCTTCTATGCTCTGATTTCAGGGTTCCTGAACGAATGGCTCCGCGGAAACGCGGGCTTCGAGCTCGCCGCCGAGGTGGGCCCTGCGGTTTGCACTTTTCTGGCCTGCGTGGCTCAACAACCCGCTTCCTGAGGAGTCGTAGCATGCGGCGAACCTTGCTCATCGCGACCGCATTCCTGCCGATGGGACTGGCCGCCTGCGGCCATGCCCCGCCGGCGCCGCCGGAGGTTGGCGGTCCCACGGTCAACGCCATCCGCGGGGTGGATCCCGGCTTCGCGCCCCTGCGCCCGGAGAGCGGCAATATCTGGGCCGACGGGCTGCAGGAGCCGCGACGGGCGCCATGACCTTTTCTATCGACAAAGGATATCTCCGCATGCCGCGATTCCGGTTCTGGACCACGGCCCTGCTATCGTTGCCGTTGATGGGAGTGGCGGGTCCTGTGCTGGGCCAGAGC
>NZ_JBSXMU010000067.1:0-20608 GCF_054073225.1 Teichococcus aerofrigidensis | reverse complement strand
GGGCACGCGAGGATGCACAAACACCTCACCCGGAGCATTCTCAAACGGGCTCTAAGGCAAGAAGCGTCGCGGCCCCAGGGACACTCGGCCTAGCGATGAAACTTGGCCATGTCGCGACGGCGCCAAACCGGCCGAAATCAGCGGCCAAGATGCCGATTGCCAGTCCGGCAGGAAGGGCAAGCAACCGCATCTCTCCATCCCCTAACCGTGCCAGTGAACCTAGCAGGCAGGTGTCATTTATGAGCGCGCCGAGGCCGAAGGCGATGGCGCCGATGATGAGGAGGCCGTTGACGCTCGTCGAGAGTGGGAGGGTCGCGTTCAGCGTCCCCGACCAAGCGAGCGGTATCGCAATAAGGCCAGCAGCCGCAGACGCCGCAACAAATCCGACGAACATTCTTGGTCGGCGCCGTTGCTGCAACTCATGAGCCGCTACGACCAAGCACGTGCCGCCTCGGTTCGCAGAATACCCGAACCAGAAGGCCAGTATGCATATGAGAAAGTCGAACGCGATCGATGCCAAAGATATCAAGCCTGCCTCGGTTTCTCGTCAGCCCTTGTGCGAAGGGCGCCGGCGCAGCTGGCGGGCGGGCTGAGATGCATTTTCAGCCGGTGTCTGTCCCCGGTAGCCAACCACGGGCCACATAGTTTCGACACCAGATTTCTCGTAACCGTTTGCGATAAGGAGCCGCTCGGACAATCGGCCTAGTTTGTTCAGGTCAGCCGGCGACAGCGGCGAGACACACGCTGCAATCACTTGTTCGCGCGCTCTGAGCAGAGCGCCGGTCATTTTCACACCTGCATTGGTCAAGTGGATAAAGCGCGCCCTCTTGTCCGCCGTGTGTCGCCGCCTTTCCACCAGGTGATCGGATTCGAGCCTATCGATCAATCGGACCGTTCCCGCATGCGAAAGCCGGATCCGGCTCGCAAGGACACTGATAGGTAATCCCGGCTCGAAGCTAAGGAAGACCATCAATGCAGCCGCGGGGCCGCTCGGCGAAAGCGAGGCTGATGCGCTCGCGATGCTGTCAGCTACCGCGAGCGCAAGTGCACCAAAATGATATTTGGCGGCCTCGGGCTCCATCCGGAAAGAATATATGCGTCACGCATAGACATCAAGCGCTCGAATATGTATGACCGGCGCATACATCTATCACGGATTCGGAGATGGTCATGCTCACTGATGGGCTCGGCTTGGATTCCCCATCTGAGATCGAAAAGCGGGGCCTCCAGCAAAGGCTTTGGAGCATCGCGCGCTGCTCGTGCGAACGGAAGCCGGGAACCGGGAATGCGCGTCATGCCTGATCTGACGCTCGATCTTCGATACCTTAAGTATGCTATCCATGTCGCCGAAGCGGGTAGTTTCCGCAGGGCGGCGGATCGCCTTTCGATATCGCAATCAACGGTCAGCCGCCGCGTTCAGATGCTCGAACGGCAGCTTGGCGTTTCCCTGTTCAAGCGCACGCGATCGGGCGCTGGATTGACGCCGGAAGGAGAGCGATTTCTGCAGCAAGCTGCGGTCGGGGCGAGGTATCTTCGCGAGGCCGCCACTGAGATGCGATCGGTCCGTAAACTTACGACTGGACTAGTCAGGTTCGGGATGCTCGAGGCGTTTCCGGCATGTCCCATAATCGACCTCTTGGCGACCTTTAGACAGCGACACCCGACGATCGAGGTGAAGCTCGAAGAAGGCACGTCAGAGCAGAACACCCTCGGCGTGGAGCGCGGGCTGCTAGACGCGGCGATCAGCCTGGCCGCAACGAAGGGCCCTCCGTTTCAGATTCGACGGTTGTGCGAACCCGACCTCTTCGTTGCCCTATCACCCATACACCAACTCGCGTCGCGACCGCGGCTCGCCTGGGAGGACGTTTGCGACGAAGTCTTTCTTGTCCGCTCCGATGGTGCCGGGCGCGAACTCGCAGCTATTCTCCGGCGGATGCTGGGCGCTGCCGAAGAGGCGATCCAACTGTCTATCCAGCAGGTCAGCAGGGAAACACTTCTGACCATGGTCGAGCAAGGCTTCGGGCTGACGATAACGAGCGTCGTGCATCGGCCTGATATTGCATTGGTTCCGCTCACACCCGCGCGGGCGCCGACGGCGGCTATGATTTCGTCGAGCGATAACGACAATCCGGCTCTGCCGCTGCTGCTGAAGTGCTTCGATGTCCTGCCAGCCTTCACGCGGAGCAGCGCCAGCTAATCGGAGGCGTTCTGGGTCTTCGTACGCCTAGCCTTCGAGAACCCTCGATCGGTTGCGATGAACCGCTGCAACATCGGTACGATCAACCGCGCGGGCTCGACAGCAGGCATACCTTGTTCGCGCCCTAACAAATCCGCGTAGTCGGAAAGGTCTTGGTGGAGAGCCGCCGGCAGCTCCACCTGAACCTTGATCGGCTTCTCGTCGGCGATGGGACCTAGCTTGAGCTTCGACATCATCAGCCCCCATAAGGTTCGAGAACGAGATCACGGGTCACGACGACACGGACAGGAAATCCCGGCCGGATCGTCAATGTTGGAGCCACGTTGAGCTGCCGTCTGACGATCTGCTGACCGGCATCGTTGGTCGTGTCTTGACCGCCATTCCGGATCGCCTGGATGAGACGGTCGTCATTGTCGGCGGCGAGCTCGGCGCCGACTCCGAGAAGAGTCGACAGACCGGCGGCCTTGGCAAGATCCCACCAGTGGTAATCGACGCCATCCTGCAGGCCGGCATAGCCTTCGACGTCTGCGCCGGGCTGGCGCTCGAGCACTATCGAACGGCCATTTGGGAAGATCAGTCGATTCCAGACTAGCAGGACGCGGCTTTGACCGAATTGCACATTGTTATCGTACTGGCCGATAATGCGCGTGCCTTGTGGCACGAGCAGAATGCGCCCTGTCGGGCTGTCGTAGATGTTTTCGGTCACCTGAGCGGTGATCTGGCCCGGGAGGTCGGATCGGATGCCGGTTATAAGAGCTGCCGCGATAACTGCGCCGGCCTGAAGTACATTTGGCGACGCTGGAGCAACGACGCGATCGGGCGACACCGTCCGTCGATCGGTCGCTGCGTTCAGGAAAGCGTTCTGACGCTCCTGCGCGGAGGGTGTGGCCGGCGGAGGTGCGAGGCCGAGGCTCGCCAAATCCGGAGCGTGCGGGAGTGCTGGGGCAGCTCCCGCTGCAGCGGGAGCGCCCCGGCTGTCCGATCCGGAGAAGAGGCGGCTGGTCCGCGCGGTCTCGATCTCCTGAAGGCGGCGCTGCTCTTCCGCGCTGATACCGGGGTTGGGTGTGGCGATAACGGGAGCGGGCACCGGCTGTCCGCGATCCTGGGTGCTGAGGATCGGTCGGCCGAGGTCACCGGGAAGGGGCGGACCGAGTTGGGGCACGCCACTGTAATCTCGCGGCAGGCCGGCCAAGCCCTCAGCCGTCGAGCGATTCTCGGTCGAATAGAGTTCGTCGTTGGGCCGACCGGCGTCGCGCGTCTGGAGCGCGTAGAGCAGTGCACCACCAAGGCCGACGCTGGCGACAAGACCAAGGCCGGCGAGGACCTTGCGCGATAGTCGAGTGACGCGGGGCGGTTCGGCGCGCAGACGCATCGGCGCTGGCCCGACCGGCTCGCCGGTCAGGGGCTGTGCATCATCGTCTGGCACTTCCTCATTTGTGGGCGAGTTCGCGCTCACGAGGTGGGCCTCCCGTCTGTTCGGACGATCCTGACGCGCTTCTGCTCGCGACCGGAACCGAACCGCAGTTCCGCCGCCGCGAAGAGTCGATCGACGATCATGTGGTGGCCGCGAACGCGGTAGTTCACCAGTTCTGAGGTGTTGCCCTCGGGCCCGACGACGAAGAGCGGCGGCATCTCGCCCTGACCAATGCCTCGCGGAAACTCGATGAAGACCTGGCGACCGTCGTCGAAGGCGCGCAGTGGGCGCCAAGGAGCGCGGTCACCCTCGATGGCATAGCGGAAATTGACGTTCGCGAGATCGACACCGCTCGCAACCGGTTGAGCGGCCTGCGCGTCGGCATTCTGCCGGCGCAGCGCGATGAGTTGATCCTGCGGATACTGCCAGGACACTGAAGCCATGTAGGTTCGCTCTGTCGACCGCAACTCCATGTGATAGGTGCGCATGTTGGTGTTGATGACCAGGTTCGTCATCAGGTCGGCCCGTGTGGGCTTCACGAGGATGTGGATCTGGCGCGTCGCGCCCGATCCGCTCTCGGTGTCGCCGATGATCCAGCGCACCGTGTCCCCGGCCGCAACAGGGCCTGCGCCGACGAGCTGTTCGCCGGGCTGAAGCGCGATGTCGGTGATCTGACCGACAGCGGTATATACCTGATAGAGCGCGCCTTGCGTCCAGGGATAGACCTGCATGGAGTTGATGAAGCCGTCGCGCACCGGCTGGACGCGGGCCGCCTCATTAGCCTGGTTGACGCGCGCCGTTGGGTTGGCGGGCTCGGGCGCGCGTCGCGTCTCCGGCACACGCTGCAACTGGCCGGGTAGCGGCAGCGGCCGCGGCAGTTCGACCACGGTGACGGGCGCTGGCGGATCGACGGTCTGCACGGCGGGAGCCGCGTTGTCGTAGGAGATCTCGGGCGGTGGGTTCGTGGTGGCGCAGCCCGCGAGCGCAGTTGTCGCCAGCAGGACCATCGGGATTGCGGCTCGGCGGAGAGCCGGGATTACAAGTGCGTGTGAAGCCGGGTTTCCGGCTTTACGGAAAGACGGCTTCATTGCCCAAGCTCCCGTGACCAATTGATGGCGTTGACATAGATGCCGAGCGGATTTGCCCTCAGCCGATCGGCGTTGCGGGGGACCTGCACGACGATCGTCAGGATCGCGGTCCAGCGCGTGGTCTCGGCGAGCTGGCCGTTCTCATAGCGGCGCTCGACCCAGGCGACGCGGAAGCTGTCGGGCGAGGCGCGGATGACGCTTGAGACATCGACAGCAACCTGCTGTCGGCCGACCCGCGTGAACGGGTCGTTCGAGCGAGCATAGTCGTTGAGCGCCATGGCGCCGCGATCAGTTGTGAAGTCGTACGCCCGTAGCCAGTTCTGACGCACGATGATCGCGTCCGCCGGGATGCTGCGAACCTGTTCGATGAAGCGCGCGAGATGAAAGGCGATTTGTGGATCGGTGGGCCGGAAGTCGGCCTCGGCGGGTGCGACCGCCTGGGACTGACCCAGTCGATCGACCTGCACGACCCACGGCACGACGGTCCCGCGAGCTGATTGCACGACGAGGGCGGTGGCGAACCCCGCCGTAAGGATCAGCGAGCCGAAAGCCATCAGCCGCCAGTTTTTCGCCTGGATCCTGGAGGCCCCGATCCGATCGTCCCAGACTTGGGCAGCACGTTGATACGGCGTCTCCGGCTCGGGTGCCTTGCCGTAGTGAGTGGATGGTCGTTTGAACATTAGCGGTCGCCTTGAGTCAGATTTACCGAGGAACCGCCGCCATGGGCGTCGCCAGAGCGGACGGCATGAGCCGTGGCCTGGGCGGCGTGAGTCATTTGCTGGGACCGGCGCATTCTCTGCGCCCAAGCCGGCGGCCCGCCAGCGCTCGCAGGCGCCGCGCCATCGCTGGCGGCATCACCCCCTATTGAGCCCATGGTGGATGTTCCGCCTGTCGCTTCGAACGCCGCTTTGCCGCCTGCGTTGAAGCTTGACCTCATTGTGTCGGCAGCGCGCGATGCGGCACGGCGCAGAGGTGAGACAGCCGCGCTGCCGCCTGCACGCGCAACGCCTCCGAGGCCGGAGGCCACCCCGGCCGCGCCGGACTGTCCGGCTGCGCCAAGGCTGTAGGCTGTGGACGCTCCACCCGCGATGGCGGCGCCACCACGAGCTGCGGCTGCCGCACCGCCTGCCAAGGCCGCGCCGCCGGAGGCTGCTGCACCGACGGCGCCGGCGCCAAGAGCGACCACGCCGCCCGCTGCGAGGCCGGTTCCTATCGCCGCGCCTGCACTGAGCTGCGGGCCGCCAGAAACGAGCCCGGTGGCGATTCCGGGACCAAAAATGCCGAGGCCGAGAAGTGACAACGCGGCCAGCACGATCGCCATGGCTTCGTCGATCGACGGATTCTGCCCGCCAAAACCGGAAGTGAACTCTGAGAAGAGCGTTGACCCGATGCCGATGATGACAGCGAGGACCAGAACCTTGATGCCGGAGGAGATGACGTTGCCGAGCACGCGCTCGGCCATAAACGCGGATTTGCCGAACAGGCCGAACGGGATCAGGACGAAGCCGGCGAGCGTCGTCAGCTTGAATTCAATGAGGGTGACGAACAGCTGGATGGCGAGAATGAAGAAGGCGAGCAGGACCAGCGCCCAGGCAAGAAACATGCAGGCAATCTGGATGAAGTTCTCGAAGAACGACCAGTAGCCCATCAGGCTGGAGATGGAGTCGAGCAATGGTCGACCGGCGTCTAGGCCGGTCTGCGCGACTCTTCCCGGGCGCATGAGGTCCGCAGTTGAAAATCCGGTGCCACTCGCCTTCAGCCCGAGACCGGCGAAGCTCTCGAAGACGATACGTGCGAGGTTGTTCCAGTTGCCGATGATGTAGGCGAAGACGCCGACGAAGAGCGTTTTCTTCACCAGCCGCGCCATGATGTCGTCGTCGGCGCCCCAGCTCCAGAACAGTGCCGCGAGCGTCACGTCGATGACGATCAGGGTCGTGGCGATGAAGGCGACCTCTCCGCTAAGCAGGCCGAACCCGCTGTCGATGTAGCGAGTGAAGACCTCGAGGAAGTGGTCGATGACGCCGGTGTTGCCCATGATGCTATCGCGCTTCGTTGATCTGTGGCGTGCTCGGCGCGGTCGGCGCGTGATCTTGCGCGTCTGTCCCTCGTGGTTGAGGGCTGAAGACGTCACCGATGGGTGATGCTACGTCCGGCAAGCGCTCGACGGGACGAGAACCGGGCGCGAGAAAGCGGTGTCGGTTCTCGGCCCAGGCCCGGCGGCAGGCGGGGTCTCGCGGACCTTCTTCACCGAGTGCCTGGCAGCGGATGAGCGCGTCGCGCAGGGGATCCGCAGTTTCTTGAGGCGTTCGTCCGGACGACCAAGCCTCAGGCACTTCCTCTTTCCGGGACATCTCGATCGCGGTCGCGGTGACCGCAACCGCGACGAAAATCACGGCGCCCATCCGAGCGACCAATTTGCCGTCCACGGTCGGTCCTCTCAATTGCCGTTCGGGAACATGCGCGCATTGCCCGGCTGGTAGCCGCTGCCGGGCGTGAGAAAGCGACGGCGCTGCTCACGACCCTGTTCCGCCGCTGCGGCGCGCTCGGCTTCGGATAGGCTCTGAGCGCGCCCGTTAGCGGCGACGACGGCGGTGAGGTCGGCGAGCTGTTGGGCCTGCAGTGCGAGCAGTTGATTGCCGGCCTGCGTCGCCTGCAACGCCCCCGTCGCGCCCTGGCTTTGGCCGATAAGCGCTGACATCTCCGTACGGTTGGTGTCGATGTTGCCGACAACACCCGCCTGGACTCGCATAGCGTCCTGCAGACCACCGACAGTGTTCTGCCAGCGCTCCCGCGCCTGTGTGACGAGCGCCTGATCCGAGGCGGACATCGAGGCATTGCCATAGGTGGTCTGGAATGCTCGGTCGATCTGTTGGACGTTAAGGGCTATCCCCTGCGCCTCGCTCAGAAGCTGTTGCGTCCGCTGAACCGACTGTTGAAGCTGCTGAAGCGAAGAGTGCGGGAGGCTGGCAAGATTGCGCGCCTGATTGATCAGCATCTGAGCTTCGTTCTGAAGCTGAGTGATCTGCTGATTCACCTGCTGGAGGGTCCGCGCCGCAGTGAGGACGTTCTGGGCATAGTTCGTTGGGTCGTAGACGATCCACTGAGCGGCAGCCGGGGTGCTGAGGACCGGTGAAAGTGCGAGCGGGACCGCGAGGAGTGCGGCCGTCACGCGCAGTGCGCGACTGTGGGTTTGAATCAGACGTGTCATGGACGTGCCTCCGGGTCTTGTTGATTGACGTTGGTGAGGTCGGTGATCAGGTCGGCAGCCCAGTCGAGTCGGTTGGCCGCCAGCCACTCGGCGAGGAATCCCCCGGTGCCGCTTCGGGCGTGGACGTCGGCGATCATCGCTTGATGCTGTTTGGATGAGGCTGCGCACAGCGCCAGGGCCACATCCGACAGGCCCAGCTCGAACAGGCGATTGCCCCGTCGCGACTGGCAGTAATAGTCTCGCTTGGGCGTTGCCCGCGCGAGGATTTCGATCTGCCGGTCGTTGAGACCGAAGCGGCGGTAAATAGCGGTGATCTGCGGCTCGACCGCGCGCTCGTTCGGCAGGAGGATGCGCGTTTGGCAGCTCTCGATAATCGCCGGCGCTATCGCAGAGCCGTCGATGTCGGAGAGCGACTGGGTGGCGAAGATGACGCTGGCGTTTTTCTTGCGCAGCGTCTTCAGCCATTCGCGGAGTTGTCCGGCGAAGCCGTCGTCGTCGAGGGCGAGCCAACCTTCATCCACGATCAGGAGTGTCGGCCGGCCGTCGAGGCGGTCCTCGATGCGATGGAAGAGATAGGCGAGCACCGCTGCCGCTGCACCGGTGCCGATCAGACCTTCGGTCTCGAAAGCCTGGACATGCGCCTCGCCGAGATGCTCGGCCTCAGCGTCCAACAGCCGGCCATAGGGGCCGCCGACGCAGTAGGGTCGCAGCGCCTGTTTCAGGTCATTGGACTGGAGAAGGACCGACAGCCCGGTCAACGTGCGCTCGGCGACCGGCGCTGACGCCAACGACGAAAGCGCCGACCACAGATGCTCCTTGACCTCGGGCGTGACCGGCACGCTCTCTCGGGAGAGGATCGCGATCAGCCAGTCGGAGGCCCAGGCGCGCTCGGCGACGTCGTCGATGCGGGCGAGCGGCTGGAGCGACACACTCTCCTCGGAACCCTCAGTCAAACCGCCGCCGAGATCATGCCAGTCGCCCTGCATGGCGAGCGCCGCGGCGCGGATCGATCCGCCGAAGTCGAAGGCGAAGACCTGAGATTGTTGATAGCGGCGGAACTGGAGCGCCATGAGTGCGAGAAGCACCGATTTACCGGCGCCGGTCGGCCCGACGATCAGCGTATGACCGACATCGCCGACGTGGATGGAAAGCCGGAACGGGGTCGAGCCCTCCGTTCTGCCGTAAAGCAGTGGGGGTGCATCGAAGTGCTCGTCCCGTTCCGGTCCCGCCCACACCGCTGACAGCGGGATCATGTGAGCGAGATTCAATGTGCTGATGGGCGGCTGGCGGACGTTGGCGTAGACATGCCCGGGGAGTGAGCCCAGCCAGGCGTCGACAGCATTGATGGTCTCAGTCATCGCCGTGAAGTCGCGGCCCTGAATGACCTTCTCCACCAGCCGGAGCTTCTCGGCCGCGACGCGGGGATCATCGTCCCAGACGGTGATGGTCGCGGTCACGTAGGCTTGGCCGGCATAGTCGGCGCCCAGTTCCTGTAGCGCCATATCAGCGTCAGCGGCCTTGTTGGCTGCGTCAGTGTCAACGAGCGCCGATGCCTCGTTGGTCATCACCTCCTTGAGAATGGCGGCGATCGACTTGCGCTTTGCGAACCACTGCCGCCGGATCTTTGTCAGCAGCTTGGTCGCGTCGGTCTTGTCGAGCAGGATCGCTCGGGTCGACCAGCGATAGGGAAAGGCAAGTCGGTTCAGCTCGTCGAGGATGCCGGGCGTCGTCGCGGTCGGGAAGCCGACGATAGTGAGGATGCGTACGTGCGCATCTCCAAGCCGGGGCTCCAGCCCGCCGGTGAGCGGCTGATCGGCGAGCAAAGCGTCGAGGTACATCGGCGTTTCGGGCACGCGGACGCGATGGCGCTTCGTCGAGATCGTCGAATGCAGGTAGGTGAGCGTTTCGGCGTCATCGAGCCATACGCACTCCGGCATGAAGGCGTCTATCAGGTTGAGGATACGGTCGGTGCGATCGACAAAACTTCGGAGCACTTCGCGCGCATCGACGCCGGCATGGTCCCGACCCTCGTAAAGCCAGGTCTCGGCACGGGCGGCATCCTCGGCCGGCGGTAGATAAAGGAATGTGAGAAAGTAGCTGGATTCGAAATGGGCGCCGGCTTCTTCAAAGTCTGCCTTGCGCTCGGCATCGACAAGCGCCGAAGCGCTGTCGGCAAATGTGCTTGCCGGATATGACACCGCGCCATGGCGCTGCGCTTCGACGAATATGGCCCAGCCGGAACCAAGGCGACGGAAGGCGTTGTTCAGCCGGCCAGCGACGGCGACGAGCTCGGCTGGCACTGCGCTGTCGAGGTCAGGACCGCGAAAGCGGGCCGAGCGCTGCAGGCTGCCGTCTTTGTTGAGGACGACGCCGTCGCCGGCGAGCGCCGCCCAGGGTAGGAAGTCGGCGAGCCGGGTATTCCGATTGCGGTATTCGGCTAGGTTCATCATTGCCCGGCTCCTCACGTTGCCAAGTGGCCGGGGATGCGCAGATGCTTGCGCACGACGTCGACAAATTGCGGATCACGTTTGGCCGCCCAGACGGCGGCGAAGTGGCCGACCGCCCATAGCGCCAGCCCGACCAGCCAAAGGCGAAGGCCCAAGCCAAGCGCGGCGGCCAGGGTGCCATTGAGGATCGCGAGCGAGCGCGGCGCACCGCCGAGCAGGATGTGCTCGGTCAGCGCACGATGAACCGGCACGGAAAAGCCCGGTACGTCCGCGCTATGATCCGCTCCAACGGCCATCAGACAAGCGCCCCGCCGCCGAACGAGAAGAACGAGAGGAAGAAGCTCGACGCGGCGAAGGCGATCGACAGGCCGAACACGATCTGGATCAGGCGGCGCGCTCCGCCCGACGTGTCGCCGAAGGCGAGAGTCAGGCCGGTGATGATGATGATCATCACCGCGATGATCTTTGCGACCGGGCCCTCGATCGATTCGAGGATCGACTGCAGAGGAGCTTCCCATGGCATCGACGAACCGGACGCATGAGCGGCAGGTGCGAGGGCTATGGAAATGAAAGTGACGGAAGCCGCCGTGGCGATGTGACGGCGGATGCGCAGGGCATGCTTGATCATTACCTGTCTCCTGAGATGGACGGAATTGTTGGAGTGACGCAGTAGTCGCCGTCGGGGCCCAGGCCTTCGACGCGGGCAAGCTCGGCAAGGCGGCGCGAGGAGCCGCGGCCGGAGAGCACCGCAACCAGATCAATGGTCTCGGCGATCAGCGCGCGCGGAACCGTGACGACGGCTTCCTGGATGAGTTGCTCCATCCGGCGAAGAGCGCCGATGGCGGTGCCGGCGTGGATCGTGCCGACGCCGCCGGGATGGCCGGTGCCCCAGGCCTTCAGCAGATCGAGCGCCTCTGCACCGCGCACTTCGCCGATCGGGATGCGGTCGGGACGAAGACGCAACGAGGAACGGACAAGATCGGAGAGAGAAGCGACGCCGTCCTTCGTGCGCATTGCGACCAGGTTTGGCGCGGCGCATTGCAGTTCACGGGTGTCCTCGATCAACACGACGCGATCGGATGTCTTCGATACCTCCGCTAACAGGGCGTTCGTGAGCGTGGTCTTACCGGTGGAGGTGCCGCCGGCGACGAGAATGTTCCGCCTATGAAGAACGGCCTGACGCAGTGTTTCGGCTTGGTCGGACAGCATGATGCCAGCCGCGACATAGTCATCGAGCGTGAACACGGCGACGGCTGGCTTCCGGATCGCGAAAGCCGGCGCGGACACCACCGGCGGCAGAAGGCCCTCAAACCGCTCCTCTGTTTCAGGCAGTTCGGCGGAGACGCGGGGCGCCCCGGCATGAACCTCGGCCCCGACGTGATGTGCGACAAGTCGAACTATGCGTTCGCCGTCGGCTGGAGATAGCCGTTCACCGGTGTCGGAGAGACCTTCCGACAACCGGTCGACCCAGAGCCGCCCGTCGGGGTTGAGCATCACCTCGACGATTGCGGGGTCTTCCAGAAACGTGGCGATCGCCGGGCCGAGCGCAGTGCGCAGCATCCGAGCCCCGCGAAGGATCGCCTCCGATTTCTGGTGAGCTGCCGTCACGCTGTCCCCGTTCTTTTGCGGGACCGCCGCGGGCGGCCCTGGATCGGGGATGAGTAGAAGAGGCAGAAATCATGGCGTGACAACAACCATCATGTGGCCGTCGTACTGTGGCGTACAAAGACAGGGAAACGGCGGAACGGTCGAATACTTGTGATACGTCAACCAGTGATTATTCCGCGTCGCGCGCGGGGATGTCTTCCGCGATTTCCTGCCTGAGCTTCGGACCTTGCGCGAGTCGTCTGCCGAGCGCGGTCACGAAGGCTTCGTAGCGCTCCGACGCTTTGGCGCGAGCCGCAACTTGCGCCGGCTCCGGCAACGGCGGGTTGGAGGTCAGCCAGAAGCGGATGAACACGGCGAGCGTCTCGACCGATATTCCCAGATCGCGCTCCATGCGCGCCATGCGTCGGTCGAGCTGGTCAAGCCGCTTCGTCGTCGCGGCCTCCTGACGCTCGGCAGCGTCCGGCGAGAGGAATGAAGCGATACCGGCCTCGGCTACCAGTGACAGGGACAGATCGCGCCGGGCAGCATGGGCTGCGAGCGCCTTCATGACGTCCGGGTCGAGATAGACCGACAGCCGCTGCTTCTTCAAAGGTTTGGTCACCCCCGCCTCCTATAGCTCGATGCCATCGCCAGGATCGAGCGATGCCTGCCGAGCGACTTGGCGCATGGTCTGCGTCATGCGGCTGAGGCGCGCAGCATCCTCATCGACGTCGTCGCGAGGATCGATCTCGAATTCGTTGTCGACGATCGCCTTGCGTTCGACTGTTTTGATGCGGCTCAGTTCAGGCTGAT
The DNA here is from genome assembly GCF_054073225.1 of Teichococcus aerofrigidensis. Lineage (NCBI taxonomy): Bacteria > Pseudomonadati > Pseudomonadota > Alphaproteobacteria > Acetobacterales > Roseomonadaceae > Roseomonas > Teichococcus aerofrigidensis. Next base: position 7,854 of record NZ_JBSXMU010000067.1, on the reverse strand, counting down.
GCCGCTGCTCGGAGTCCGTCGGGTCGTCGTCGGCTAGGTTATCTGCCGGAGCTGGCGCACTCAGTACGGGAGGTTCCGGTATGGCGAGCGCGCTCCAATCGTCGGCTCGAGCGCTTGCGGGCTTCGTGAGTGCGGGGGGCGTAAGGATGCGCTCCTGAAGCCGACGATCCTCGTAATAGCGTGCCTTCTTTGCGCGGATAGGCGGGATGCCGGCGACCATGACGATCTCGTCTGACGGCGGGAGCTGCATGATCTCGCCCGGCGTGAGCAATTGCCGTGCAGTCTCCGAGCGCGACACCATCAGGTGGCCGAGCCAGGGCGATAGCCGGTGGCCGGCATAGTTCTTCATGGCCTTCATTTCGGTCGCGGTGCCAAGCGCATCCGAAACGCGCTTCGCAGTTCGCTCGTCGTTGGTGGCGAAGCTGACGCGCACATGGCAGTTATCGAGGATCGAGTTGTTCGGACCGTAAGCTTTCTCGATTTGGTTCAGCGATTGCGCGATGAGGAACGCCTTCAGACCGTAGCCTGCCATGAAGGCGAGCGCGCTCTCGAAAAAGTCCAGGCGCCCAAGGGCGGGAAATTCGTCGAGCATGAGCAGCAGCCGGTGTCGATTGCTCTTCGCCTGCAGGTCCTCGGTGAGGCGACGGCCGACCTGATTGAGGATCAGGCGGATCAGCGGCTTGGTCCGGTTGATGTCCGATGGCGGCACCACGAGGTAGAGCGTGGTCGGATACTTGCCTCCAACCATGTCGGCGATACGCCAGTCGCAGCGACGGGTGACCTCGGCCACGACGGGATCGCGATACAGGCCGAGGAACGACATCGCTGTCGACAGCACCCCGGAGCGCTCGTTATCGGACTTGTTGAGCAGTTCGCGGGCGGCGCTGGCGATCACCGGATGTGGACCGGCCTCGCCGAGATGGGCGGTCTTCATCATCGCCGCGAGGGTCGACTCGATCGGGCGCTTCGGATCGGAGAGAAAGGCGGCGACGCCGGCCAATGTCTTGTCGGCCTCTGCGTACAGGACATGCAGGATCGCGCCGACCAGAAGCGCGTGCGATGTCTTCTCCCAGTGGTTTCGCTTTTCGAGCGAGCCTTCCGGGTCGACGAGAATGTCGGCGATGTTCTGCACGTCGCGGACTTCCCATTCGCCGCGGCGCACTTCGAGCAGCGGGTTGTAGGCCGCCGACTTCGCGTTCGTCGGATCGAAGAGCAGCACGCGGCCATGCCGTGCGCGATAGCCGGCGGTGAGCGTCCAGTTCTCGCCCTTGATGTCGTGGACGATCGCCGACCCCGGCCACGTCAAGAGCGAAGGCACCACCAGGCCAACGCCCTTGCCGGAACGGGTCGGCGCGAAGCACAGCACATGCTCCGGACCGTCATGGCGGAGATACTCGCGCTCATGCCTGCCGAGTACGACTCCGTCGGGGCCGAGCAGTCCTGCCGCCTTCACCTCTTCCGGTCGTGCCCAGCGGGCCGAGCCATAGGTCTCGACGTTCTTGGCTTCACGCGCCCGCCATACCGACATGCCGATCGCGACGGCGATGGAGATGAAGCCACCCGACGCGGCGATATAGGCGCCCTCGACAAAGATCGGCGGCGCATAGGCGTCGTAGAAATACCACCACCAGAAGAAGGCCGGGGGATAATAGATCGGCCATCCGGCCAGTTCGAACCAAGGCTGACCGAGCTGGGGCTGGAAGCCGAGACGGTAGGCTGTCCATTGCGTGGCGCCCCAGGTCGTCATCAACACGATCAGGAAAACGGTGAGGATCTGCCCCCAGAGGATTTTCGTCGCCGACATGGCAGGTACTCCTTTCTTGGTGGGGCTACATGCCGAGGCCGCGATTGCGGCCGAAGCTCCAGTCGACGCCGCCGCCCCCGCGCGAGACCCCGGAGACGTGCTGGCCGAGTTGACGTTCGAGGGACGGCGACCAGGGCACGAGCTGGAAGCCGAGCCCGTCGTCGATCATGGCGAAGCGGCCGGAGGCGAGCGCGAAGCGCTGGCGATAGGTGCCCGCCACATACTCGCCCGTTCCGGCCTTCGAGAATGGCCGGCCGGTCTCGGCCGCGAGCTTCTCCCCGAGCGCTTCGACCTCGCGCTGGCGCAAAGTTTCGATCAGCCCCGGCGAGAAGCTGACGCCGCGGGTCTGACGCTCGGCGAGCCCTTGGTGGATAAGATGCTCGGCGCGTCGGTCCATTGCCTGCCGCACCTCCGCGCCAAAGCCGCCTCCACCGAGAGCCACCGGTTCGCGGGCGATAGCCTGCCGGTCGAGCCAGGTGGCGCCGGTCGCATGGACCTGCTGTTCGATATCGAGATCGGATCGAACAGCGAGTGCGACACGGCGGCGGCCCTGCACGTCGTCGAACTTGCGCAGCTCGACGATCGAACCCGGCGCGCTGTCGGCAGCCGCGTCGAGATCGGGGAGCTTAATATGATGGGTTCGCCCGTCGGTGCCGTCGACGACGGCGTAGGCCGTGCCCTTCAGTTCGTCGTCGAGACCGCGATCGACCAGACGCCCGATGACAGGGTCATCGATGCTTTCGCCCGCGAGCACATAGCTCGCGGCGCCACGCTCGATGCCGCGCTCGGTCAGGCCACGATGGATGCGCTTGATGATGTCGCCGCGTTCACCGAGGGCGCGTAGAGTCTTCTCCGCAGTCTCCGACACAACCCATTGACCGGGACCGACCTGATCGGCGAGACCAAGCGTCTCCAGCTTGCGCAGCCTGCCGACCTTCAACGCGTGGAACTCGTCAGGCTTCTGATCGGGACGTGGCGCGAGGTCGACGATGCCGCTGCGATAGCTGTCGCGGGAGATCTGCCGATCGAGATCGGTCCAGCGTTCCGCCTCGACCTGACGTCCGAGGTTACGACGGATCTCCTGCTCGGTGCGGGGCCCCAGTTCCTGGGTGACGAGGTCCTGCGCGCGGGCGCGCATGCCCTCCTTGATGTAGTCGCGGGAGATTACGAGGTCCTGGCTGTCGTCGGTACGTCCCCGCAGGATGATGTGGACATGGGGATTGTCGGTGTTCCAATGATCGACGCCGACCCAGTCGAGCTTGGTGCCGAGGTCCTTTTCCATCTGCCCCATCAGGTCGCGGGCGTATGTCCTGAGGTCGGACATCTCCGTTGCGTCCTCCGGTGAGACGATGAAGCGGAAATGATGGCGGTCGTCCTGGGTTCGCTCAGCGAAGGCCTTGGGATCGGCGTCTCCGGTCTCGGGACCGAACAGCTGGGCCTTCTCCCCGTCCCGGGTAACACCCTCGCGCCTGAGGTAGCTGAGGTGGGCGCTAAGCGGCGCGGCCTTGGCGGTGTGCCGCACGACGCGCGTCTTGAAAACCACGTTGCGCGACCGGCTGGTCAGGAGCCGGTTGGCCTGCACTGTCGCGCGCTGCCCGCGACCGAACCGCGAGCGATTGCTCTTGGTGATCTGGCCGGATCGCGAGACGCGGCCGCCAGCCCGCTGTGCGGCCGCAAGTGCCTGAGCGATGAAGGGCCGTGCCTGTTGCGCGCGGGTCGAGCGGATGCGGCCAGGCCGGATGCGGAAATCGTCCTCGCCGCTCATCGCCAAAGCTCCGCACATCGCGCAAAGCGAAGGAAACACTTGGAAAAATGGCGAATGCGCAGGCTGCGCCGGCAAGGTGCACCTCGCGCAAATGCGCCATAAGCCCCTGAAAACACACGACCGCACCAAGCCGCACATCGCCGGCTTTTATCTCGCCATCTTTCGGTTGTGCTGACTGCTCCCCCTCCGCAGACTGCCCATCTTCCGCCAAGGCACGCCACGGTACGAACGGGTGCGAACGCGGTCATCGCGGTCCCCCGGAAACGCTGCGCGCAACGAAAAGGCCATCGGTGGGCGCAGCGACGGGGCCCTGATCGCGCACCGGTTCCGCCGCCGTGGCGGTGTCCGGCTTGCCGTCAGACTGTAACGGCACGGCAGACTCTCTGCCGGCCGACTGTACGACGAAGAGCGGCGCTCTCGTCCAGGTCAGTGGATCGGCGGCCGCCACCATGACAGGACCGGTCAGTTCACCGCCCCCGACGATGGGGGCGAGCGTCGCGACATAGGCGCGCGTTTCGGCCGGCAATGGGCGGCCGGCGAGATACTCTTCGTAGCGGCCCGGACCCGCGTTGTAGGCCGCCAAAAACCCCGGCGATCCGTAACGGTCGTGCATCTCGCGCAGATATGCAGCACCCGCCAGAATGTTGTCCCGGGGGTCGTAGGGGTTGCCGCCGAGCCGATGCCGGACGCGCAACTCCTCCCACGTGGCGGGCATGATTTGCATCAGGCTCATTGCGCCGGCCGACGAGATCGCGCGCACATCGCCCGCGCTCTCGACGCGCATGACGGCACGTATCCACGTTTCTGGAACGCCAAACCGCTGAGACGCCTCTGCAATGTACGCGCCATAGGGATCGCTGCGTGATGGATGCTCGACCTGCGCCTGCTGGGCGTAGGCAGTGCTCGCGGCGGATCCGGCGAGGACCAGGCCGGAAAGGAGAAGGAGAGCTGCACGTCGGAGGGCGATCCTCCCTCCGACGACAGGTTTGATGCGTGTGGCGGGCATCGTTCAGTCCCGCTCGCCGCGCTTTGGCGGGCGGTTCCAGTGTAGGGCCCAGGCGGACTTGTCGTCGGCCGACTGGAACAGGTTGGCGCGGATCGGATGTTCGAAGGTCGGATCGTCAAGCTGCAGCGAGACGTATTCGCCGGCCTTCTCGCCGGTGCGCTTCCAGCCTGCGCCGATCTCCGCGCCGGTCTCGTTGCTCATGGTGTCGAGCACATGAACGCGATAGTCCGGCGCGTTCTCGGCATCGGACGGCTCGGCCGCGACGACGATGATGTCCTGGTGCAGGGAAAGTGTCGTCAGATGGCCGATGAAGCCATCATTCTCGCGCATGAATTGACCGATCACGGGCATTGGTCGTCTCCTTCAGGTTGCGGTGGACAGGGTCATGGGCTCGCCGTCACCGCGTCGGCGCGCGCCAGACGAAGCGGCCATCGCCGTCCTCGTCGGTGTAGAGAGGGGTGGCCCGGCCGATCACGGCGGTGGCCGGAAGCGGGCCGAAGTAGCGGCCGTCGAGGCTGTCGCGGACCTGCCAGTTCATCAGGAACAACTCGCCAGCTGCGACCAAGCGGCAGCCCTGCCAAACGGGGAGCGGGCGACCGCGACGATCGCGATCGAGGGCGTCGCCGATCGGCACGCCGTCGACCGTGATGGCGAGCCCGGTCCGGCAAACCCGTTGACCCGGGAGCGCGGCGACGCGCTTCAAGAGCGGCACGCCGCGTGGCAGGTAGTCGCCATCGGACAGGAATGTCGCGAGCGGCTCGGGCGCGTCGACCGCCACCAGATCGGTCACGTCGAGGGCGCGCACATCGCCGATCGTGTAGAAGCCGACCGGCGTGCTGGCTGAAGCGTTCCAGATGAGGCGCGGCGCGAATGAGGCGATCGAGGCGAGGCCTAGAAGCGACACCGCCGCCGTTGTGGCGATGGCGTAGGAGAGCCGCGTCATGCGCCGATCTCCTGGCGCAGGAGAAAGGCGCGATGCTGCCGAAGACCATAAGCGCGTGGCGTTTCGCCGACGGTCATTCGGTTGTGGACGTGGCGCCAATGGTCCGGCGAGACCTCGATCGGCTCGATGCCGCGCGCCTCAATGGCGTCGATGAGCTGGAGCATGCGCTCCACCTTCGGCCAGCCGTCGACGCGCAAGAGGATGTCCGCTCCGGGCGTGACGGTCGGCATCGTCTGGCATGGCGCAGCAGGCTCAACAGCGCGCAGGATGTCGAGGCGCGAGAGCACGGTCCCGTGCTCATTCGCGGCCCATCGGACCAGCGCAAAGATGCTTCCCGGAGGGAAGAAGAGGATGCGTCGGCGCCGGTCGAGGATCTGTTCGCGTAGCTCGTGACCGAACCGTATCCAGTGCTCCGTTCGCTTCTCGACCCAAGTAAGTTCGACCTGGGTGAAAGCTTCTGGCGGCGGCTCGGCGGCAGCGCGGCCGACGCGCATTGGCGCGGCGACATGGCCGGTCATGATCCTTCTCCTGACGGGGGTGGGAATTGGCGCTCGAACAGCGCGCGCAGCATTTCGGCGACGGTCTGCCCGCGCTGGAAGGCGGCGATCTTGATGCGGCCGCGCATATCCGCAGTCACGTCGATCGTCAGTCGCGCCGAGAAGTCCTCGCCGGCTTGTGCGCGCGGGGTGTGGCGCTCGGGCGCCTTGATCCAGCTCTCCGGATCGGCCGGACGCGCCGCGAAGCTGCGTTTTGGGGACCGCGCGCTCATGCGCCGATCCTCGCGACTTCCGCCGCGAGCGCGGCGATCTCGCGCGCGCCAGGGCAATCCTCGTCCTGCTCGGCGGCGAGCCGGCCGGTCTGCACGACATCGGCGAAGACGATGCGCTGGCCGATCGTGGTCGAGAGCAAGGGCGGGTCGTGATCCGCGAGCGTTTCGGCGGTCTCGCGCGCCAACACGGTGCGAGCCGCGCACCGGTTCAGCACGAAGCGGGCGGCGAGTTGCGGGCGGTAGATGCGTGCCTCGCCGAGCAGCGAGAGCATTTCGGCGGAGGCCCAGCCATCGAGCGGCGACGGCTGCACCGGAATCATCACGAGATCGGCCGCGAGCAGCGCCGAGCGCATCAGCCCAGCGACGCGCGGCGGGCCGTCGATGACGACATGGTCAACGTCGCGGGCCAACTCCGGCGCTTCGCGGTGGAGCGTGTCGCGGGCCAGGCCGACGACACCGAACAGCCGCTCCAACCCCTCTCGGTTGCGCTGCTGCGACCAGTCGAGCGCCGAACCCTGGGGGTCGGCGTCGATCAGCGTCACGCGCTGTCCACGGCGAGCCCATTCGCCGGCGAGGTGCAGGGCGAGCGTCGTTTTCCCGACGCCGCCCTTCTGGTTGAGCAGTGCGACGATCATGACGGTCTCCCGGCGATCGGGGACTCGTCCACAGCGGCCGAAAAGCACGGTCGCGTTAGAAAGATTCCGTAGGAATCTAGGTTAGATAAGTTACAGGGCTTGCAAGTCGCTGATTCAGCGCGAGGATTCGTCGAATCCGGTCCCCGATAGCACGAGACTTCGGTCCTCGATGGCACGATAGTGCCGGTCCCCGATAGCACGAGACGATTCACAGCTTATCCCCAGGGCGAGTTTTCGAGCGGCGACGGCGGCGCGGAATGCCAAGCGCGTCGGGATCGGTGGGTGCGAAGGACAGGATGTCGGGACCGCCGACGCACCGCTCGATGGTGAGCTGATACCCAGGGAGCGGCTGCCGGCGGACGATCTCGCGGAGGTCGTAGGCAAAGTGCTTGAGCGGCGAGAGGCTACCCGACTTTGCATGGAGGTGCGGAAAGTCGAAGCTCCAGCCGAACTCCTGCTTGCCGCCGTGCTTGCGCACCAAGCGGTACAGCCAGCGCTCCAGCCCTCCGGTCAGGCCGAAGTAGTTGCGGTCAATGGTGAGCACCAGCGCGTCGTCGAGCACCGAGCTGTAAAACCAGTCGGGAACGATGAGTTCGAGGCCGAGCGGCCTGCCGCGTTGGTCGGCTCGTTCCTTCCACTCGTTGATCCAGGAGAACCGGTGCATCCGCCGCTCTGTCGGCTGGCGGATCGAGGTCGCGACGGTAGTCGACTGCAGTCGGTCGAGTGCGGCCTTGAGCCGATCGTAATCCCGCAGCGATACGCCGCGGCCGATGAAGTTCAGGATTTCATACGGGGTCGTGGCCATCAGCCGCGATGGCTGGAGCCCCACGTCGCGAGCCTCGACGATCTGTGAGGCGGCCCAGATGAGGATGTCGGCTGTCCGCCGTCAGCACCAATGGCACAGATTTGAGGTTGTGATTTAAGGAGGATCT
>NZ_JBSXMU010000066.1:0-20716 GCF_054073225.1 Teichococcus aerofrigidensis | reverse complement strand
GCGTCGCGATCGAGCCGGGCCGCGCCGTGGCGGTGGATCCCGCCCGGGCCTCGCTCCGCCTCGCCGATGGCGCGACGCGGCAGGCCGACCTGCTGGTGCTGGCCGCCGGCCCCTGGGCGCCGCGCCTCGTGCCGGGCCTGGCCGGGCGTGTTGTGCCCTCGCGTCAGATCGTGGTCTATCTGGAGCCGCCGCCGGCCTGGCGGGCGGCCTGGGCCGCGGCGCCGATGCTGCTCGATCTCTCCGAGGGCAGCGGCTTCTACGCGGTGCCGCCGGTGGCCGGCACGCCGCTGAAGATCGGCGACCATCGCTTCTCCCGCCAGGGCGATGCCGAGGACGCGCGCGAGGCCGGCGCCGCGGAGGCCGAGGCCATCCTGGCCCTGGCCCGGCCGCGCCTGGCCGGGGCCGCGGCCTATCGCGTGCTCGGCGCGCGCGCCTGCTACTACGACGTGACGGGGGATGAGCGCTTCATCGTCGCGCCGCTGGGGCTGCATGCGGTGGTGATGAGCGGCTTCTCGGGGCACGGCTTCAAGTTCGCGCCGCTGCTCGGCCTGGCCGTGGCGCGCGAGGACCGGAGCGGGCTGGCGGCCGGGGCCGCCGGCGAGGGCGGCCCGCTGCCGGGATGAGAGGGGCGGGAGGGGAGGACGCGCCTTCCCGCCCGCCGGCTACTTGAAGATGATCGGCGCGTCCTCCGCCGGAAGGTCCGGCATCGGCACCTCGATGCGCACTGAGGCGGGGTCGACGCCGGTTCCGGTGTCCAGCCAGTAGGTCACGCTCTCCGGCCAGAAGATGACGATGGCGACCAGGATGAGCTGCAGCCCCACCCAGGGGATGGCACCCCAGTAGATGTCGCTCGACTTCACCGTCTTCGGCGCGATGCCGCGCAGGTAGAAGAGCGCGAAGCCGAAGGGTGGGTGCATGAAGCTGGTCTGCATGTTCACGCAGAGCAGCACGCCGAACCAGACCAGGTTGATGTCGAGCTTGGCGGCCACCGGCGCCAGCAGCGGCACGACGATGAAGGCGATCTCGAAGAAGTCGAGGAAGAAGGCCAGGAAGAAGATGAAGATGTTGACGAAGATCAGGAAGCCGGTCTGGCCGCCGGGCAGGTGCGAGAGCAGGTGCTCGATCCACAGGCTGCCATCGACACCCTGGAAGACCAGCGAGAAGACGGTGGAGCCAACCAGGATGAAGATGACCATGCAGGTGATGCGCATGGTGTTGTCCATCGCCTGGCGCACCAGCGCCCAGGTGAGGCGGCCGTTGATGGCGGCGAGCGCGACGGCGCCGACCGCGCCCATGGCGCCGGCCTCGGTCGGCGTCGCCAGGCCCATGAAGATCGTCCCCAGCACCAGGAAGATCAGCACGACGGAGGGCACCATGCCCTTGAGGACGCGCCAGTAGAGCGGCCAGCCGCGCGGCGCCAGCGCCTCGGGCGGCAGCGGCGGCACCTTGTGGGGCTGGAAGATCGCGGTGGCGAAGATGAAGGCGACGAAGAGCAGCACCTGCAGGATCGAGGGGCCGATGGCGCCGGCATACATATCGCCCACGCTCTTGCCGAGCTGGTCGCCCAGGATGATCAACACCAGCGAGGGCGGGATGACCTGGGTGATGGTGCCGGAGGCCGCGATCACGCCGGTGGCGATGCGCATGTCGTAGCCATAGCGCATCATGATCGGCAGGCTGATCATGCCCATGGCGATGACCGAGGCGGCGACCGTGCCGGTGATGGCGCCGAGCACCGCGCCCACCAGGATGACGGCATAGGCCAGACCGCCCGGGATCTTGCCGAAGAGCTGGCCGGTGCCCTCCAGCAGATCCTCGGCGAGGCCGCAGCGTTCCAGAATGGCGCCCATCAGGGTGAAGAAGGGGATCGCCAGCAACAGGTCGTTCGACATGATGCCGAAGACCCGGAAGGGCAGGTTGCCCAGATAGGCCGGGGTGAAGAAGCCCAGCTCGATGGAGAGGAAGCCGAAGAACAACCCGACGGCGGCCAGGGAGAAGGCCACGGGGAAGCCGATCAGCAGGAATACGACGAGGCCGCCGAACATCAGCGGCGGCATCATCTCGAGGGTCAGCATGGCAGGTGCGGGTCCGCGTCTCGGGGAAAGGTCACTGCTCGGGGCGATGGTACTCGACCACCACCTCCCCCTCGGGGCGGAGGCCACGCAGCAGGGCGATGCGCTTGATCAGCTCGGAGACGCCCTGCAGGCTGAGAAGCAGAAAGCCGACCGGCAACAGCAGCTTCACCGGCCAGCGGATCAGCCCGCCGGCGTTAGAGGATTCCTCCATGCGCTGCCAGCTGTCGAGGAAGAAGGGCCAGGTCATCCAGGCCAGCAGGCTCATCGCCGGCAGCAGGAAGAAGATCAGGCCGAGCACATCCACCCAGAGCCGCGCGCGCGTCCCGAGATTGCCGAACACCAGATCGACCCGCACATGCTCGTTCTTCAGCAGCGTGACCGAGGCTCCGAGCATGACGATACCGGCGAAGAGATACCACTGCACCTCCAGCCAGGCGTTGGAGGAATAATTGAGGCCGTAGCGAATGGTCGCGTTGCCGGCGCTGATCACGCAGGAGAGCAGCACCATCCAGGAGGCGATCACGCCGAAGGCGGCGCTGACCCGGTCCATCGCCCGGCTGAAGCCAAGCAGGGCAGCCATGCGGGGAAGATTCCTTATCTCGGGTTACCGGTGGAAGGCCCGGCGCGCCATGCCGCCGGGCCGGAGGTTCGGGTCAGCGGCGCTGCTGCGCCTCCTGGCCGTACATGGCGTAGACGAACTGGTCGAAGCTGTTCTCGGCCACGCGGAACCAGCCATACTCGGTCTCGCGGAAGGCTTTCCAGTGGTCATAGACCTTCTTGAAGTCGGCGTTCTTCTGCGCGATCTCGTCATAGAGCTCGAAGGCCGCCTTGTAGGCGGCCTGCATGACGTCGCGCGGGAAGGGCCGGAGCTGGGTGCCGGCGGCGATCAGGCGGCGCAGCGCCACCGGGTTCTGCACGTCGTACTTGGTCATGGATTCGATCGTCGCGTCGCGGCAGGCGCTCTCCAGCGCCTCCCTGTAGAGGGGCGGCAGCTCCTCGTACTTCGCCTTGCTGACATAGAGGGAAAGGTTCAGGCAGCCCTCCCACCAGCCCGGATAGTAGTAGAAGGGGGCGACGCGGTTGAAGCCGAGCTTCTCGTCGTCATAGGGGCCGATCCATTCGGCGGCGTCGACCGTGCCCTTCTCCAGCGCCGGATAGATGTCGCCGCCGGCGATCTGCTGCGGCACCACGCCGAGCTTCTGCATGACGTTGCCGGCGATGCCGGCGATGCGCATCTTCAGCCCGTTCAGGTCCTGGACGGTCTTGATCTCCTTGCGGAACCAGCCGCCCATCTGCGCGCCGGTGTTGCCGGCCGGGATGGAGACGATGTTGTAGCCCTCGAAGAAGGGCTTCAGCACCTCGCGTCCGCCGCCCTGATGCATCCAGGCGTTCATCTGCCGGGTGTTGAGGCCGAAGGGCACCGTGGCGTCGAAGGCGAAGGTCGGGTCCTTGCCGACGAAGTAGTAGGAGGCGGTGTGCGCCGCCTCGACCGTCCCGCCCTGCACCGCATCGGCGACCTGCAGGCCGGGCACCAGCTCGCCGGCCGGGAAGACGCGGATCTGGAACTTGTTGTCGGTCAGGGCCGCGACCCGCTTCGCCACATGCTCGCCCGCGCCGTAGATGGTGTCGAGCGAGCGGGGGAAACTGCTGGCGAGCCGCCAGCGGATCTCCGGAGCCGGCTGGGCGATGGCCGGGGCGGCGAGAGCGGAGGCGCCGAGGAGACTGCCTCCTGCCAGCAATTGACGACGGATCATCGGTGGACGGCTGCTCCCTTGGACAGAGCCGGCGGTTCTGGGGTGCCGGGCGAGCCGCATTCTGGCGGCAGAGGGTCGCGTCTGTCATCCACCGTTGGTCACGCCAACGGCATAATATGATGTACGGAATTTAATCTCGCGCGGGCCGGCGGCGGGTGCCGGCCCGCTGCCGGCTCAGTTCAGGAACAGCTTGCCCGGATTGAGAATGCCGCGGGGGTCGAGCGAGGCCTTCAGGCCCCGCATCACCGCCAGCACCTCCGGCCCGTGCTCCTGCTCCAGGAACTCGCGCTTGCCGAGGCCGATGCCATGCTCGCCCGAGCAGGTGCCGCCCAGCGCCAGGCCCTGGGCGACGATCCGCCGGTCCAGCGCCCAGGCCTTCTCCAGCCCCTCCGGGTCGTCGGCGGGGAAGAGGATGACGCAGTGGAAGTTGCCGTCGCCGACATGGCCGACGATGCAGGTGTTCTGCTCCGCCGCCACCGCCGCCTCCTTGGCGCTGACGATGGCCTCGGCCAGCTTCGAGATCGGCACGCAGACATCGGTGGTGATGCCGCGGCAGCCGGGCCAGAGCGCGTTGGCCGCCCACCAGGCGTCGTGCCGCGCCTTCCACAGCCGGTTGCGCGTCTCGGCATCCTCGGCCCAGGCGAAGCCCTTGCCGCCCATCTCGCTGGCCAGCGCCTCGACCGCTCCGGCCTGCTCGCGCACGCTGCCCGGGCTGCCGTGGAACTCCAGGAACAGGGTCGGCAGCGGCTCGTAGGGCAGCCTGGAATAGGCGATGGAGGCCCGCATCTGGTCGGCATCCGCCAGCTCGATGCGGGCGACGGGGATGCCGGCCTGCATGGTCATGATGACGGTCTCGACCGCGGCGGCCAGGCTGTCGAACTGGCAGACGGCGGCGGTGGTCGCCTCCGGAATGCCCTGCAGCCGCAGCCGGATCTTGGTCACCACGCCGAGCGTGCCCTCGGAGCCGACGAACAGCCGCGTCAGGTCGTAGCCATTGGCGGCCTTGCGGGTGCGCCCGCCGGTCTGGATGACGCGGCCATCGGCCAGCACGACCTCGAGGCCCATCACCGCCTCGCGCATGGTGCCGTAGCGCACGGCATTGGTGCCCGAGGCGCGGGTGGCGGCCATGCCGCCCAGCGTGCAGTGGCTGCCGGGATCGACCGGGAAGAACAGGCCCTGGTCGCGCAGGTGGTCGTTCAGCTGGTGGCGGGTGACGCCGGGCTCCACCAGGCAGTCCATGTCCTCCGGATCGACCTCCAGGATGGCGGTCATGCGCGACAGATCGAGGCTGATGCCGCGGCGGACGGGCACGACATGCCCCTCCAGGCTGGTGCCGGCGCCGAAGGGCGTGACCGGCACGCCATGCGCGTTGCACAGCGCCAGCAGGCGCGAGACCTCCTCCGTCGTCTCCACGAAGGCGACCGCGTCGGGCAGCACCGGCGGGTTGGCGTCCTCGCCCTTGCTGTGCTGCTCGCGGATCGAGGCATTGGTCGAGAGGCGGTCGCCGAGGAAGGCGCGCGCGGCGGCCAGGACGGTGTCGAGGGGGTGGGTGTCGATGGTCATGGGGTGTCCTCCTCCCGCGAGAGCGGGCAGGTCAGGCAATGGGGGCCGCCGCCGCCCAGGGTGAAGAGCGAGAGTTCGGGGTCCAGCACCGTCAGCCCCTCGGCGCGCAGGGCGGCGTTCAGCGCCGTGCTGTCGCGTGAGGAGACGACGCGGCCGCCGCCGAGGGCGACGATGTTGCAGCCGAGCCGCATGGCCTCGCGATAGGAGACGGGCAGGCAGCGGATGCCGTGCCGGCGCAGCCAGGCGAGGAAGTCCTCGTCCAGCACCTCGGTGCAGGCGACGGCGAGGCCGGGGGCGGCCATGCAGAACAGCACGTCGAGGTGCAGGAAGTGCTCGTCGAAGGGCTCGAGCCGCACCTCCCAGCCCTCGGCGCGCAGCCAGCCGGCGAGCTGCTCCGCGCCCGCCTCGTCGGTGCGACCGCCGGAATGGCCGATCACGGCGAGGCCGGGGCGGAGGATGTGGATGTCGCCCCCCTCCAGCGTGCCGGCGCTGGACTTGCGCCAGAACTCGCTGCCATGGGCGGCATGGAAGTCGATCAGCCCGGCATATTCGCCGCGCCGCTGCGGCCGTTCCAGCTGGCAGAGCACCGGCCCGCGATGGGTCACCACCACGCTGTCCCGCGTGAAGACCATGTAGGGCAGGTGCGGTTCCGGCGTCAGGCGGTGCACGGTGGCGCCGCCCTGCTCCAGCGCCGCGACCAGCTCGGCATGCTGGGCGGCGAGGTGCGCGCGGGCCGGGGCCTGGCGCGCATCGGCCAGGGTGCGGCGCACGATGCTGTTGGTCGGCACCCAGCGATAGTGGTCGGGCGGGCAGACCAGCACCTCCCTCAGAAGCCCGGTCTCGGAAGCGAGGCGCCAGCGCGGCGCGGTGGTGGGGGACATGGCGGGGCAGGTTACGCTCCGCCGGGGCGGTCGGCCAGGGGGCGTGGAGCTTCGTGCGGGACCTCTTGCGAAGATCCTATCTAGATATATCTTAGATGCATCATGAGCGATCATATCCCGGGGCGCCACAGGCCCCACCATCATCATCATTCCTTCCATCCCTGCCGTGGCCATGGCCGGTCACACGACGCGGGCGACCGGCTGCGCCGGCAGCGCCCCGACCACCCCTTCGGCGAGACGAGGGGAATGCACGGCCCGCATCGCGGCGGCGGCGGCCGGCGGCGGCGCTTCGACCAGGGCGAGCTGCGCCTCCTGGTGCTGTCGCTGATCGCCGAGCAGCCCCGGCATGGCTATGACGTGATCCGCGCCATCGAGGCGCAGTTCGGCGGCGAGTACAGCCCGAGCCCCGGCGTGATCTATCCGACGCTGACCCTGCTGGAGGAGATGGGCCTGGCCAGCGTGACCGAGGCCGAGGGCCGCAAGACCTATGCCCTGACCGAGGCCGGCCGGGCCGAACTGTCCTCGGAGGCGGCGGCCCTGGCGGCGCTGCGCCAGCGGCTGGCCGCGCGCCGGGCCGGCGGACCTCCGGCGCCGCTGCTGCGCGCCATGGAGAACCTGCGCCTGGCGCTGCGCCTGCGCATGGCCCAGGGGGAGTTGTCGGGGGCGCTGCCGGAGACCGAGGTGGCGCGGCTGGTGGCGTTGCTGGACGCGGCGGCGCGGGCGGTGGAAAGCGGCGAAACCCCGGCCTGACCGGTCTCGCGCCCGCCGGCCCGGCGCCGCGTTGACGCTTCCCGGTGAGGGGCCTAGCGTCGATCCTCTCCGCTCGGCGTGAGACAACGGAAAGGAAACGAATCCCAACATGGCGAACAAGTTGAAGGACGCCTGGGCGCAGGGCCGCGCCTTTGTCAACGGATGGCTGGCCATCCCCAACGGCTACAGCGCCGAGGTCATGGCCCAGGCCGGCTTCGACAGCCTCACCGTCGACATGCAGCACGGCGTGCAGGACTATCTCTCCGCCGTGAGCTGCTTCCAGGGCATGCAGCCGCACGGCGTGACGCCCATGGCCCGCGTGCCATGGAACGAGCCCGGCATCGTCGGCAAGATCCTCGATGCCGGCGCCATGGGCGTGATCTGCCCGATGGTCAACACGCCGGAGCAGGCGCGCCAGCTGGTCTCCTCCTGCCGCTACCCGCCGGAGGGCACGCGCTCCTTCGGCCCGATCCGCGCCGGGATCTACGGCGAGGCGGGCACCTATTTCGACACCGCGAACAAGGACATCGCGGTGATCCCGATGATCGAGACCAAGGAGGCGATCGACAACCTCCCGGCGATCCTCGACGTGCCGGGTGTCGACGGCGTCTATATCGGCCCCTCGGACCTCGGTCTGTCCTACGGGCTGGCGCCGCGGCTGGACCGCGAGGAGCCGGAGATCCTCAAGATCTACGAGCGCGTGCTGGAGGAATGCGGCAAGCGCAACATCGCCGTCGGCCTGCACAACGGCACCGCGGCCTATGCCCGGAAGATGATCGGCATGGGCTTCAAGCTCGTCACCATCTCCAACGACAGCGGCATCCTGCTGACGGCGGCGAAGGCGGCGGTGGCGACGGCGAAGGGCTGAGCGGGGGCCGGGGCCTCTCCCCGGCCACCCTGTCGGCGAAGGCGGCCGCGAGGGGAAGGGCCGCGCCTTTCCCCTTGGGCCATCCCCGGAGCCGCCTCAGGCGGCGCGGGCCAGGCTCTTCGGCAGCCGGGCGATCAGCACCTCCAGCTTCTCCATCTCCGCCGCGTCGAGATCGGTGAGCGGCGGGCGCACGGGACCGGCGGGGCGGCCCACGGCGGCGCAGCCGGCCTTGACGATGGAGACGGCATAGCCCTTCCGCCGGTTGCGCAGGGCGATGTAGGGCAGCACGAAGTCGCGCAAGCCCTGATACACCGCCGCCGCGTCCTTGCGCCGCACCGCCGCGTAGAAGTCGTTGGCGAAGTCCGGCACGAAGTTGAAGATCGCCGAGGAATAGGTGGTCACGCCCATCTCCAGATAGGGCAGGGCGAAGGTCTCGGCGGTGGGCAGGCCGCCGACATAGGTCAGCCGCTCGCCCATCCTGGCGTAGATGCGCGTCATCAACTCGATGTCGCCGACACCATCCTTGAAACCGACCAGGTTCGGGCAGCGCTCGCAAAGCCGCGCCAGCGTGTCCTCGTTCAGGATGGCATTGTCGCGGTTGTAGACGATGACGCCGAGCCGGGTGCTCCGGCACACCGCCTCGACATGCGCGGCGAGACCATCCTGCTCGGAATTCACCAGATAGTTCGGCAGCAGCAGCAGGCCGTCCGCGCCGGCCGCCTCGGCCGAGGCGGCGAGTTCCTGCGCGATGGCGGTGCCCATGCCGGCCGGCGCGATGACGGGAACCTTGCCGCCCACCTCGCTCACGGCGGCCTTCACCACCGTGGCGATCTCGCCCGGGGAGAGGTTGAAGAACTCGCCCGTGCCCCCGGCGGCGAAGAGCCCGGCCGGGCCATGGCCGAGCATCCAGCCGACATGCGCGCGGTAGGGCGCCTCGTCGAAGGCGAGCTCGGGCGTGAAGTGGGTGACCGGGAAGGACAGCAGGCCGCTGCCGATCCGCTGCGCCATCTCCTGGGGGCTCATGGACATGGAGGATTCCTTCAAAATGCGCTCCTCTCATCATGTCATCGTACATTTAATTGTCGAGAGGAAATCCGCCGTCGCCCGGCCCGGCGGGCCGCCGGCCTCAGCCGGCCCCGTCCCAGAGCCGCGCCGCGCCGAGGACGCCGGAGGAATCGCCATGCCGCGCCGGGACCAGCCGCATCCGCGCGACATCGCCGAAGACATGCGCGGCGGCCCGCGCCGGCACCTCGGCATAGAGCCGCGACAGGCCGGACAGGCCGCCGCCCAGCACGATGACCTCGGGGTCCAGCAGGTTGACCACGGCGGCCAGGCTCCGTGCCAGCCGGCCCACGTAGCGCTCCAGCGCGGCCGCGGCGGCGGCATCGCCCGCGGCGGCGGCGGCCTCGATGCCGGTGGCATCGCGCGCCCCGGCACCCTTCCAGTCGGCGGCGAGGGCGGGGCCGCAGAGCAGCGTCTCCAGGCAGCCCTGCTGGCCGCACCAGCAGCGCGGTCCGGGGAACTCGCCGGGCGTCATCCAGGGCAGGGGGGTGTGGCCCCATTCACCGCCGACCCTGTTGAGCCCTTCCAGCAGGCGCCCGCCCACCACCACCCCGCCGCCGACACCGGTGCCGAGGATGACGGCGAAGACCACCGCGTGCCCGGCCCCGGCGCCATCGGCGGCCTCGCTCAGCGCCAGGCAGTTGGCGTCGTTCGACAGCCGCACCGGGCGGCCGAGCCGCGCCTCCAGGTCGCGATCCAGGGCGCGGCCGTTCAGGCACTGCGTGTTGGCGTTGCGCACCAGGCCGGTGGCCGGGCTGAGGCTGCCGGGGATGCCGAGGCCGAGGCTGGCGCCGCCCTGGCCCAGCTCCGCCTCCGCCGCCCGCACCAGCCCGGCGATGGCGGCGAGGATGCCGTCATAATCCGGCGGCGTGACGATGCGGCGGCGCAGCCGGACGGCGCCACCCGGGTCCAGCGCCACGATCTCCGTCTTGGTGCCGCCGAGGTCGATGCCGAGCCGGTGGCCCGCGCGCGGCCCGCCCGCCACCGGATCAGCCGGCCCGGGCATAGGCCGCCGCCGCCGCCACCTGCTCCGCCTCCGGCGTGACGCCGGTGTAGAGCACGAACTGCCGCAGGGCCTGCAGCACGATCACCTCGGCGCCGGTGATCACCGCCTTGCCCGCCGCGCGGGCGGCGCGGATCAGCGGCGTCTCGGGCGGCAGGGCCACCACGTCGAAGACGATGCGGGCGGCGGCGATGGCCTCCCCGGGGAAGGCCAGGCCTTCGGCCTCCGGGCCGCCCTGCATGCCGATGGGGGTGATGTTGACCAGCATCTCCGCCGGTTCCCCCGACGCCCCCTCCGGCCCGGCCCGCCAGCCATAGCCGCAGCCCTCCGCCAGGGCGCGCCCCGCCTCGGCGTTCCGCGCGATGACGGTGCCCTGGCGGAAGCCGCTGTCGCGCAGCGCCGAGACCACCGCCTTGGCCATGCCGCCGCTGCCGCGCGCCGCGAAGCGGGTCTCCGGCGCCACGCCGTGCCGCTGCAGCAGCTCGGCCACCGCCGCGTAGTCGGTGTTGTGCCCGACCAGGTGGCCATCGGTGTTGACGATGGTGTTGACCGACATGATCGCCGCCGCCGAGGGCGCCAGCGCGTCCAGCAGGGGGATGCAGGCCTCCTTGAAGGGCATCGACACGGCGCAGCCGCGGATGCCGAGCGCCCGGATGCCGCCGATGGCCCCCGGCAGGTCGCGGGTGGTGAAGGCCTTGTAGAGGTAGTCGAGTCCCAGCGCCGCGTAGAGGTGGTTGTGGAAGCGGGTGCCGAAATTGCCCGGCCGCGCCGCCAGGGACATGCAGAGCGTGGTATCCTTGCCGATGCGGTTGACGGTGCGGAGCATTGAGGGCCTCCGTGGCGCGTTGCGGCCACGGGACTGCCCCGCCGGCCTATCCCTTCGGCCTTATCACCGGTCGGGCGGCCTGGGGAGGAATCCCGTGTCCGGAGGACGGGCGGCGTTGACAGGGATTTGAAGGCCGGCGGAGGCGTCGGGACTTCACGCGGCGGCGCTTGCTTCCGCCCGGCTCCGGTGGTCCAGTCCCGGCATGAGCGAAACCACCCTCGACGTGCAGGGCCTGACCTGCCCCCTGCCGGTGCTGAAGGCCAACAAGGTGCTGCGCGGCCTGCCGCCCGGGGCGCGGCTGACGGTGCTCGCCTCCGACCCCGCCAGCGTGAAGGATTTCCAGGCCTATAGCCGCGAGACGGGCCATGCCCTGGTCTCCTTCAGCGAGGCGGCCGGGCTCTACCGCTTCACGCTGCGCAAGCGGGAGGATAAGGCATCCGGATGAGCCTCCTGCTCGTCACCCATCGGGCCTGCCTGGACCATTCCAACGGTCCCGACCATCCGGAATGCGCGGACCGGCTGCGCGCCGTGCTGACCGCGCTGGAGGCCGAGGAGTTCGCCGGGCTGATCCGCGAGGAGGCGCCCCCCGCGACCGCCGCCCAGCTCGGCCTGGTTCACCCGCAGGACTACATCCGCGCCATCCTGGCCATCCGGCCGGCCGGGGAGGAGATCGTCCCCCTCGACGGCGACACCGGCATGAGCGCCGGCAGCGCCGAGGCCGCGCTGCGCGCCGCCGGGGCCGGGATCGCGGCGGTGGACGCGGTCTGCCGCGGCGAGGTGAAGCGCGCCTTCTGCGCCGTGCGGCCGCCCGGACACCATGCCGAGCCGCGCCGGCCGATGGGCTTCTGCCTCTTCGCCAATGCCGCCATCGCCGCCCGCCACGCCCAGGCCGCGCATGGTGTGGAGCGCGTCGCCATCCTGGATTTCGACGTGCATCACGGCAATGGAACGCAATCGGCGGTGGCGGAGGACCCCAGCATCCTCTTCGCCTCCAGCCACCAGTTCCCCTGCTATCCCGGCAGCGGCGCGGAGGGGGAACGCGGCGTGGGGAACGTCTTCAACGCCGAGCTGGCGCCGGGTTCGGACGGTGCCGCCTTCCGCGCCGCCTGGGCGGAACGGCTGCTGCCGGCGGTGGACGCCTTCCGGCCCGGGCTGATCGTGATCTCCGCCGGCTTCGACGCCCATGCCCGCGATCCGCTGGCGCAACTCCGCGTCCGCGAGGCCGATTTCGCCTGGCTGACCGGGGAAATCTGCCGCCTCGCCGACCGCCATGCCGGTGGGCGGGTCGTCTCGACGCTCGAAGGCGGCTATGATCTGCCGGCGCTGGCCTCCTGCACCGCCGGCCACCTGCGTGCGTTGATGCACGACTGACACCAGTACCCCGAGGTTCCTGCCCCATGTCCGATACGTCGTCTGAGCCGCCGGAGGTCGCCTCCCTGTCCTTCGAGGCCGCCCTGGCCGAGCTGGATGCCATCGTGAAGCGGTTGGAGGGCGGTCAGGCGAGGCTGGAGGAAGCCATCGCCGATTACGAGCGCGGCGCCGCCCTGCGCCGCCATTGCGAGGCCCGTCTGGCCGAGGCGGAGCAGAAGGTGCAGGCCATCGTCGCCGGGCCGAACGGCGCCGCCAGCCTGCGCGACATGGCCTGAGCCCATGTCCTCCGGTCTCTCCGCACCCAATGTCGCCGCCGGCCTGCCCGCGCTCCTGAAGGCCGCCGCCACCGAGATCGAGCACGCGCTGGACACGCTGCTACCGGCCGAGGAGGGGGCGGAGGCCCGCCTCTATGCCGCCATGCGCTATGCCGCGCTCGGCGGCGGCAAACGGATGCGCGGCTTCCTGGTGCTGGAGGGGGCGGCGCAGTTCGGCGTCTCGCGCACCTCGGCGCTGCGCGTCGCCGCCGCCATCGAGATGCTGCACGCCTATTCCCTGGTGCATGACGACCTGCCGGCGATGGACGACGACGACCTGCGCCGCGGCAAGCCCACCACCCACCGGGCCTTCGACGAGGCCACCGCCATCCTGGCCGGCGACGCGCTGCAGGCGCAGGCCTTCGCCGTGCTGGCGCATGAGGACACGCATTCCGACCCCGCCGTGCGCGCCGAGCTCTGCCTGCGCCTGGCCCAGGCCGCCGGCCCGCGCGGCATGTGCGGCGGCCAGATGCTGGACATGCTGGCCGAGGAGAGCCAGGAGCCACCGAGCGAGGCCGCGATCGGCCGGCTGCAGCTGCTGAAGACCGGCAAGCTGATCGAGGTCTCGGCCGAGGCCGGGGCCATCCTCGGCAAGGCGCCGCCGCAGCAGCGGCACGCCCTCTGCGCCTATGGGCGGGAGCTCGGCGCCGCCTTCCAGATCGCCGACGACATCCTGGACGCGACGGCCAGCGCCGAGGAGGCCGGCAAGGCCACCGGCAAGGACGCGGCGGCGGGCAAGGCGACGCTGGTCGGCCTGCTCGGCCTCGACCGCGCCCGCGCCCAGGCCGAGCGCCTGGCCGACCAGGCGCGGGCGCATCTCGACAGCTTCGGCGAGCGCGCCGATCCCCTGCGCTCGCTGGCCAGCTACACCATCGCCCGGAGGTCGTGATGACGAAAGCCCCGGCTTCCCCCGCCGCTCCCGCCGCGAACCAGCCGCCGAAGACGCCGCTGCTGGACCGCGTGCGGGTGCCCGCGGACCTGAAGAACTTCTCGGCCGATCAGCTCCGCCAGGTCGCCGACGAGCTGCGCGCCGAGACCATCCACGCGGTCAGCCAGACGGGCGGCCATCTCGGTGCCAGCCTCGGCGTGGTCGAGCTGACGGTCGCCATCCATGCCATCTTCGACACGCCGCGCGACCGGCTGCTCTGGGATGTCGGCCACCAGGCCTATCCGCACAAGATCCTGACCGGGCGGCGCGACCGCATCCGCACCCTGCGCCAGGGCGGCGGCCTCTCCGGCTTCACCCGCCGCAGCGAGAGCGAATACGATCCCTTCGGCGCGGCGCATTCCTCGACGTCGATCTCCGCCGGCCTCGGCATGGCGGTGGCGCGCGACCTCAAGCGCAAGGGCGGCCAGCGCGACGACCGCCACGTCATCGCGGTGATCGGTGACGGCGCCATGAGCGCCGGCATGGCCTACGAGGCGATGAACAATGCCGGGGCGATCAAGTCCCGCCTGATCGTGGTGCTGAACGACAACGACATGTCGATCGCGCCGCCGGTCGGCGCCATGTCCGCCTATCTGTCGCGGCTGATCTCGTCGCGCCCCTTCCTCAGCCTGCGCGAGGTGATGGCCAAGCTGGCCCGCCGCTTCCCCGCGCCGCTCGAGCGCGCCGCCCGCCGCGCCGACGAGTTCGCCCGCGGCATGCTGACCGGCGGCACCCTCTTCGAGGAGCTGGGGTTCTATTACGTGGGCCCCATCGACGGGCACAACATGGACCACCTCCTGCCGCTGCTGCGCAACCTGCGCGACGCGGAGGAGGGCGCGCCGGTGCTGCTGCATGTCGTGACGCAGAAGGGCAAGGGCTATGCCCCGGCCGAGGCGGCCAGCGACAAGTACCACGCCGTCTCCAAGTTCAACGTCGTCACCGGCACCCAGGCCAAGGCGCCGCCCGGCCCGCCGACCTATACCAAGGTCTTCGCGCAGTCGCTGATCGCCGAGGCCGAGGCGGACGAGCGCATCCTGGCGATCACCGCCGCCATGCCCTCCGGCACCGGGCTCGACCTGTTCGAGAAGCGCTTCCCGCGCCGCACCTTCGATGTCGGCATCGCCGAGCAGCACGCCGTCACCTTCGCCGCCGGCCTGGCGACGGAGGGCATGAAGCCCTTCTGCGCCATCTACTCGACCTTCCTGCAGCGCGCCTACGACCAGGTGGTGCACGACGTGGCGCTGCAGAACCTGCCGGTGCGCTTCGCGCTCGACCGCGCCGGGCTGGTCGGCGCCGATGGCGCGACCCATGCCGGGGCCTATGACATCGCCTATCTCGGCTGCATCCCGCAGATGGTGCTGATGGCCTCGGCCGACGAGGTGGAGCTGGCGCACATGGTCGCCACCGCCGCCGCCTTCGACGAGGGGCCGATCGCCCTGCGCTTCCCGCGCGGCGAGGGCTTCGGGCTGGAGCCGGTGCCGGCGCGCGGCACGCCGATGGAGATCGGCCGTGGCCGCGTGCTGCGCGAGGGCGGCAAGCTGGCCATCCTGAGCTATGGCGCGCGGTTGCAGGAATGCCTGAGGGCGGCGGAGGATCTGGCCGCGCGCGGGCTGCCCTGCACCGTCGCCGATGCCCGCTTCGCCAAGCCGCTGGACACCGCGCTGGTCGAGCGCCTGGCGCGCGAGCACGAGGTGCTGATCACCATCGAGGAAGGCTCCATCTGCGGCTTCGGGGCGCTGGTGATGCAGCACCTGGCCTGGCGCGGCCTGCTCGATGGCGGGCTGCGCATCCGGCCGATGGCCCTGCCGGACGCCTTCATCGACCATGACAGCCCGAAGAAGCAGTATGAGGGCGTCGGCCTCGCCGCGCGCGACATCGTCGAGACCGCGCTCCGGGCGCTGGGCGAGGATCAGGCGGCGGCGCGGGCCTGAGCGCCCCGCCGCGCACCGCATCCGCAGCTGAGGCTTTCCCGCCTTGAGGCACTCCCGCCCCGCCCGGGCCTCGCGCATCGGCCGCGTCGTCGCCGCCAGCGCGCGGCACCCGTGGCTCGTGCTCCTGGCCGCCGTCCTGCTGGCCCTGGCGGCCGCCGCCTATGCCGCGCGGCATTTCGCGCTGACCGCCGACACGGCCGAGCTGATCTCGACCGACCTCGACTGGCGCCAGCGCGAGCTGGACTACGCCGCCGCCTTCCCGCAGCTGCAGAACCTCGTCGTCGTGGTGATCGACGGCGCCACGCCGGAGCTGGCGGAGGCGGCTGCGCGCCGGCTGGAGCCTGCCCTGCGGCGGAACGCGCTGCTGGCCAGCGTCCGCGATCCGGAGGGCGATGACTTCTTCGTCCGCAACGGCGTGCTGCTGCTGCCCCTGCCGGAGGTCGAGGCGGCGATGCAGGGGCTGATCCGGGCCCAGCCCTTCCTCGGGCCGCTGGCGGCGGACCCCACGCTGCACGGCGTGGCCGGCCTGGTCGCCACGCTGGCCCAGGGCCTGCAGCAGGGCGGGATGCCGCAAGGGGCGGCGCTTCCGCTCCTCCGGCGCCTCGCCGCCGCCTTCGAGTCGGTGCTGGCGGGGCGGCCGGCCTTCTTCTCCTGGCGCGCCCTGCTCGACCAAGCGCCGCCCGGCCCGCGCCAGACGCGGCGGGTGCTGCTGGTGCAGCCGGTGCTGGACTATGCGGCGCTGCAGCCCGGCGCCGCGGCGACGGCGGCGATCCGCGACACGGCGCGCGACCTCGGCATCGACGCCGCGCACGGGCTGAGCCTGCGCCTGACCGGCCCGGTCCCGATGGCCGACGAGGAGTTCGCGACCCTCGCCGAGGATGCATGGCTGCTCACCGGCACCATGCTGGCGGCGCTGGTCGGCATCCTCTGGCTGGCGGTGCGCTCCATCCGCATCGCCGCCGCCATCCTGGGAACCACCCTGCTCGGGCTGGTGATCACCGCCGGGCTCGGCCTGCTGGCGGCGGGGCGCTTCAACCTGATCTCGGTCGCCTTCATCCCCCTCTTCGTCGGGCTGGGGATCGATTTCAGCATCCAGTTCAGCGTCCGCTACCGCGCCGAGCGGCTCGGCCACGCCCGGGACGAGGCGGCGCTGGCGGCGGCGGGGCGCGGCGTGGGCCGCGCGCTGCTGCTCTCGGCGGCCGCCATCGGCGCCGGCTTCTTCGCCTTCCTGCCGACCAGCTACATCGGCCTGGCCGAGCTGGGCCTCATCGCCGGTCTCGGCATGATGATCGCCTTCGCGCTCAGCATCACCCTGCTGCCGGCCCTGCTGGTGCTGCTGCGGCCGCGCCGTGCCGGGCGGGCGGAGGCGGGCTTCGCCAGCCTGGCGCCGGTCGAGGCCTTCCTGCGCCGCCGGCGCCGTGGCGTGCTGGGCGCGGCCCTGGCCCTCGCCGCGCTGTCCCTCGCCCTGCTGCCCCTGCTGCGCTTCGATTTCAACCCGCTGCACCTGCGCAGCGAGCGGGTGGAATCCATGGCGACCCTGCGCGACCTGGAAGCCGACCCGGACCGCACGCCGAACACGATCAGCGTCCTGCGCCCCTCGCTGGCCGAGGCCCGGGCGCTGGGCGAGCGGCTGGCGCGGCTGCCCGAGGTGTCCCGCACCCTGACGTTGGCCGACTTCGTGCCGGCGCGGCAGGACGAGAAGCTGGCGTTGATCGCGGATGCGGCGATGTTCCTGGGGCCGGCGCTGGAGGCCCCGCCGGTGCCGCCGGCGACGGATGCGGCCCTGCGGGCGCGCCTGGAATCGGCCGCGGCGGCCTTGCGGCGGGGAGAGGCCAGTGGCGAGGCGGGCGAGGCCGCGCGCCGCCTCGCCGCCGCGCTGGAGCGCCTGGCGGCGGCCACGCCCGAGATGCGCGGGCGGGCGGAGGCGGCGGTGGCCGGACCGCTGCCCCTCCTGCTGGATCAGATCCGCGGCCTGCTGCAGGCGGGGCCGGTGACGGTGGAGAGCCTGCCGCCCGCCCTGGCCGCCGACTGGATCGCCCGCGACGGGCGCTACCGCGTGGAGGCCCACCCCCGGCCCGGCGTGGAGGACAATGCCGCGCTGATCGCCTTCTCCGACGCGGTCCAGCGCGTCGCGCCGGATGCGACGGGGGTGCCGATCTCGATCCGCGAGGCGGGGGCCAGCATCGTCACGGCCTTCCTCCAGGCCGGGCTCTTCTCCGCCCTGGCGGTGGTGGCGCTGCTGGCGCTGGCGCTGCGGCGCGCGCGCGACGTGACGCTGACCATGCTGCCGGTGCTGCTGAGCGGGCTGCTGACCTTCGCCACCTGCGCGGCGCTCGGCCTGCCGCTGAACTTCGCCAATATCATCGCCCTGCCGCTGCTCTTCGGCGTGGGCGTGGCCTTCAACATCTATTTCGTCATGGCCTGGCGCGCCGGCGAGACCGACCTGCTGCAATCGAGCCTGACCCGGGCGGTGGTGTTCAGCGCTCTCACCACGGCGGTCGCCTTCGGCGCGCTCTGGCTGTCGAGCCATCCCGGCACCGCCAGCATGGGGCGGCTGCTGATGATCTCGCTCGGCTGGGAACTGCTCGTCACCCTCTTCGTCCGCCCGGCGCTGCTGGCCCGGCCGCCCGCCGCATGAGGGCCGGCGCCGCGCTGCTGCTGCTCGGCCTCGGCGCCTGCGCCGCCGGCGGCACCGGGGGCGATCCGCTGGAGGCGACGAACCGCCGGGTCTTCGCGGTCAACGAGGCGGTGGACCGCGCGGCGATCCTGCCCCTGGCCGAGGGCTACCGCGCCGTCACGCCGGCGCCGGTCCGGCAGGCGGTGCACAACGCGCTCGGAAACCTGCAGGAGCCGCGTGTCTTCGTGAACACGCTGCTGCAGGCGCGCCTCGCCGATGCCGGCCACACGGCGATGCGCTTCGTCCTCAATTCCACGCTGGGCCTGGTGGGGCTGTTCGAGGTCGCGGCGCCGCTCGGCCTGCCGCGGCGCCAGGGCGATTTCGGGCAGACCCTGCACAGCTGGGGGATAGGCGACGGACCCTATCTGATGCTGCCGCTGCTCGGCCCCTCGAACGCGCGTGACGCGGTGGGGCAGGCGGGCGATGTGCTGACCAATCCGCTGAACTGGCTGGTGCCGCTGGAATGGACCCTGGCGCGCGGTGGCGCCGAGGGGCTCGATCAGCGCGAGCGCAACATCGAGGCGCTGCGGGAGGTGCGCGAAGGCTCGCTCGACCCCTATGCCCGGCTGCGCAGCCTGTGGCAGCAGAACCGCGCCGCCGAGCTCGGCGGGGATGGCGCAGGCGAGGGGGCGATGCCGGCGGTGCTGGACGATCCCGGGCTGGACGATCCCGGCGCCGCGCCCTGACGGCGCCGCCGGGGAGACGGATCCGTTCTACCCGCCCAGCATCCGCGCCGTGCGGGCGCGCAGCTCCGCCGCCAGCCGGTCGGGCCCGCCCTCGGCCAGCAGGGCGCCGAATTCCGAGCGGCGGGAGGCCAGCTCGCTGATGCTGCCGGTGAGATAGACATCGACGATGCGCCAGCCGCCGCCGGATTCGCGCATCAGGTAGCCCAGCTCCACCGGCGCCTCGCGCGGGCGGTCGATGCGGGTGCGCAGCATGCGGTCGCCATTGCGCAGCGCGCTCTCGCCCAGGACCGAGAAGCTTTCGCCCGACCAGCCGTTGAAGCGGCTGGCATAGGTCGCCACCGACCAGTCCGAGAAGGCCTCGGTCAGCGCCGCCTGCTGCGCCGGGGTCATGCGGCTCCAGCCCGGCCCGATGGCGATGCGGGTCATCGCCGGCAGGTCGAAGGCCGCCTCCATCGCCGGCTTCAGCCGGGCCTGGCGGCCCCGCGGGCCCAGCCGGTCGGCCTGCCGCATCACCTCCAGCAGGGCGGCGTGATAGCGCTCGACCACCGCCGCCGGCGATCCTCCCTGCGCCAGGGCCGGCCGGGCCAGGGGCGGGGCCAGGGCCAGGGCCAGGGCCAGGGCCAGGCCCGGCGCGGCGGCCAGCAGCCCCCGGCGGCCAGGGGCGGGGCTGGGAGACATCGGCGGGGCGCGGCGCGGCATGGGCGATCCTTCCGGCGGTCGGGTGGGTTCCCGCCCAGGTGGCGCGGCCGGCCGGCGGCCGCAAGCCGGGCGGCTCGATTGACGAAAGCGGTGGCATGCCGTTTAGAGGTCCTGTCGCGCCTCGCGCCGCCAAGGGGCGACCGGGGGGCGACCCGCCCGCGGCGGCGAAGGCCCTGAAGGCGCCGGAGGTCCGACACGATGCATGCCCCCCCCGCGCCCAACCCTGCCAACCCCATTCTTCTCGCGCCCGGCGACACGGTGCTGGTCACCGGGGCGACCGGCTTCCTCGGCTCGGCGGTGCTGCGCGCGGTGGCCGCGCGGGGCGTCCGGCCCCGCGTCCTGGCCCGCCCCGGCAGCCCGCGGGCCAATCTCGATCAGGTCGATTGCGAGGTGGTGCTGGGCGACCTGGGCGATCCGGCCTCCCTCGCCGCGGCGCTGCGCGGCGTGCGCCACCTGTTCCATGTCGCCGCCGACTACCGCCTCTGGGCACGCGACCCGGCGGAGATCCTGCGCGCCAATGTCGAGGGCACCGGCCACCTGATGCGGATGGCGCTGGCGGCGGGCGTGGAGCGGATCGTCCATACCAGCAGCGTGGCGGCGCTGAAGGTGGCGGGCGCGGCCGCGTCGGTGGACGAGACGGCGCCGCTCCGGCCTGAGGAGGCGATCGGCGCCTACAAGCGCAGCAAGACCCTGGCCGAGCGGCTGGTCGAGACCATGGTGGCGCGGGACGGCCTGCCGGCGGTCATCGTCAATCCCTCCACGCCGATCGGGCCGCGCGACATCCGGCCGACGCCGACCGGCCGCATCATCCTCGACGCCGCGCGCGGGCGCATTCCCGCCTTCGTGGACACCGGGCTGAACTTCGCCCATGTCGACGATATCGCGGAGGGGCACGTGCTGGCGCTGGAGCGGGGGCGGATCGGCGAGCGCTACATCCTGGGCGGCGAGAACCTGTCGCTGCGCGAGTTCCTGGCGGGCGTCGCCGGCCTCACCGGGCGGCGGGCGCCGCGCATCGGCCTGCCGCGCGCGCCGCTCTACCCGCTGGCCCTCGGCGCCGAGGCCATGGCGCGGCTGACCGGCCGGGAGCCGCTGCTGACCCTGGACGGGCTGCGCATGTCGCGCCACCGCATGTTCTTCACCTCGGCCCGGGCGGAGCGGGAGCTGGGCTACCGCCACCGCCCGTGGCGGCAGGGCGTGGCCGATGCCCTGGCCTGGTTCCGCGCCGCCGGCTACCTCGCATGAGCCCCGCCCTCCTCCTCGGCCTGCTGAGCCTGGCGATCTGGATCGGGCTGCTGCTGGCGCGCGGCGGCTTCTGGCGGGCGCGTCAG
>NZ_JBSXMU010000065.1:0-21345 GCF_054073225.1 Teichococcus aerofrigidensis | reverse complement strand
GCGCTGCGCCCGGCCGGCTCGCCGCGCGCCGAGCTGGAGCGCGCCCTGGCCGCCGACCTGCCGGCGCGGCTGGAGGACGGCAACCTGATCGCCCCCGGCTATGATGGCGAGCTGGACGCGCTGAAGCGGCTGCGCGACGACGCGCGCGGCGCCATCGCCGCCCTGCAGATGGAGCTGGCCCAGGCCTGGGGCGTGGCCGCCCTGAAGATCCGCCACCACCAGCAGTTCGGCTTCCTGGCGGAGATGCCGGCGGCGGCGGGCGAGAGGCTGCTGCGCGAGCCGCCCGGCGGCCTCGAGGGCACGCCGCGGGCGCCGGTGCACCGGCAGACCATGGCCAATGCGCACCGCTTCACCTGCCCCGCCCTGGCGGAGCTGGACCGGCGGCTCGCCGCGGCCGGGGAGCAGGCGGCGCGGCGCGAGGCCATGGTGGTGCGGCACCTGCGCGGCCTCTGCCTGGCGGCGGCCCGGCCGATCGACGAGGCGGCCGCCGCCCTGGCCGAGATCGACCTGCAGGCCGGCGCCGCCGAGCTGGCCGCCGAGGGCGGCGGGTGCCGCCCGGAGATGGTCGAGCGGCCCGACTTCGTCGTCCGCCAGGGCCGCCATCCGGTGGTCGAGGCGGCGCTCGCCCGTGCCCATGGCCCCGCCTTCGTGCCGAACGACGCCGACCTCTCGCCCGGCCGCCGGCTCTGCCTGCTGACCGGGCCGAACATGGCCGGCAAATCCACCTTCCTGCGGCAGAACGCGCTGATGGTGGTGCTGGCCCAGGCCGGGCTCTTCGTCCCGGCCGAGGCCGCCCGGCTCGGCCTGGTGGACCGGCTGTTCTCCCGCGTCGGCGCGGCGGACGACATCGCCGGCGGCCGCTCCACCTTCATGGTGGAGATGACCGAGACGGCGGCGATCCTGAACCAGGCGACGCCGCGTTCGCTGGTGGTGCTGGACGAGGTCGGCCGCGGCACCGCCACCTGGGACGGGCTGGCCATCGCCTGGAGCGTGCTGGAGGCGCTGCACGACCGCATCCGGGCCCGCGCCATCTTCGCCACGCATTTCCACGAGCTGACGGCGCTGGAGCCCAGGCTGCCGGAGCTGCAGCTCGCCACCATGCGGGTGCGCGAGCACC
Organism: Teichococcus aerofrigidensis; assembly: GCF_054073225.1. Taxonomy (NCBI): domain Bacteria; kingdom Pseudomonadati; phylum Pseudomonadota; class Alphaproteobacteria; order Acetobacterales; family Roseomonadaceae; genus Roseomonas; species Teichococcus aerofrigidensis. The sequence goes on along the minus strand of NZ_JBSXMU010000065.1, from coordinate 20,228 downwards.
GGGGCGCGGTGGTGTTCCAGCACTTGGTCGGGCCGGGCGCCGCGGAGAAGTCCTGGGGGCTGCACGTGGCCCGGCTGGCGGGCGTGCCGCGCGAGGTGGTGGCGCGGGCGCAGGCGGTGCTCGGCGCGCTGGAGGAGCGGGCGCGGGGCCTGGACCCGCTGGCCGGCGAGTTGCCGCTGTTCCGCCCTCCGCCGGCGCGCCCGGCCCAACCGGACATGGAGGACCGCCGCATCCTCTCAACGCTCGATGCGTTGGACCCGGATCGACTCACGCCACGCGAGGCTCTGGAGGCGCTTTATCGCCTCAAGTCCCTGCGCGATCAAAATGATGTCAACAAAACCCATGACGGCGCTGTTGCTGCGGCGCAGTGCGGGATAACATCGGTCGAATGAGAAGCTCCGGCGATCTGCCAGATGCCCCCATGGATGAAGCGGAACAGGCCCCGGTGCCTCAGGCACCGCTGCGCCCCCTTCCCGATGTCGCCCTCGACCTGATCCCCCGCCCCGGCGAACCGGTGCCCCGCGAGGTCGCGCTGACGCTGCTGCGCCGGCAGCTCGGCCGCATCCAGTCGCGCGTGCAGGAGGTTTTCGAGGCGCATGCCCTCTCCGGCCTGACCGCCGCCCGCATGCTGGGCGAGCTGACCGACGGGCTGATCTCCGCCATCCATGCCTATACCCTGGCCCAGGTGGCGCCGGAACAGGCCGAGGGTGGCGGCAACGCCTTCGCCGCCACCACCGAGCCGCCCTTCGCCCTGGCCGCCACCGGGGGCTACGGCCGCGGCGTGCTCGGGCCCTATTCCGATATCGACCTGCTGTTCCTGTCCGACCGGCCGCTCGGCCCGCGCGGGCGGCGGGCGGTGGAGTTCATGCTCTACCTGCTCTGGGACCTCGGGCTGAAGGTCGGCCACGCGACGCGCAGCATCCGCGAATGCCTGGAGGATGCGCGTGGCGACGCCACCATCCAGACCGCGCTGCTCGACGGCCGCTTCATCGCCGGCGATCTCGCGGTCTTTACCCGCTTCGAGGAGGAGTTCGCCCGCGCGCGGCAGGAATGGGGCGTCGGCCAGTTCCTCGCCGCCAAGCGCGCCGAGCGCGCGGCGCGCCACAAGCGCTATGGCGACAGCCCCTACCTGGTCGAGCCGCACCTGAAGGAGGGGCGCGGCGGCCTGCGCGACGTGCAGACCATGTACTGGCTGGCGCGCTACGCCTTCGGGGCGCGCCGCATGCCCGAGCTGGTCGGCCCCGACAGCCCCGGCGGCGGCCTGCTGACGGCGCGCGAGGCGCGCGCCTTCCGCCGCGCCTGGGACTTCCTCTGGACCGTCCGCTTCCACCTGCACTACGTCACCGGCCGCGCCGAGGAGCGGCTCACCTTCGACCTGCAGCCCGTGGTGGGCGCCCGCATGGGCTACACCCGGCACGGCAAGCAGGACGGGGTGGAGCGCTTCATGAAGCACCTCTTCCTGACGGCGCGCGACGTGGTGCGCCTGTCGCGCCTGCTGGAGCCGGCGATCGAGCGCGCGACGCTCGGCCTGCCGGCGCTGAGCCGCGCCGCCGACCCGACGCTGACCGCCGCCGGCATCGCGGTGGCCGACGGCAAGCTGCTCTTCGCGCCCGACCGGCCGGTGGAGCGCGATCCGGTGATCATGCTGCGGCTGATCCGCGCCGCGCGCGACCGCGGCATGGAGCTGCACCCGCTGGCGCACCGGGCGCTGATCCGCAGCGCGCACCTGGCCCAGGCGCTGCGGGGCCAGGACGAGGCGAACACCCTGTTCCTCGACATCCTGACCGGGCGCGATTCGGCGCGCTGGATCCGGGTGCTGAACGAGGTCGGCTTCCTCTCGCGCTTCATTCCCGACTGGGCCCGCATCGTCGGGCTGATGCAGTTCGACACCTACCATGTCTTCACCGTGGAGGAGCACACGATCGAGGCGATCGAGGTGCTGAACCAGCTGGAGCGGGGCGAGCTGGAGGAGGCCGTGCCGGTCGCCAGCGAGGTGGTGGGCCAGCTGCATTCCCGCCGTGCCCTCTATGTCGCCGTGCTGCTGCACGACATCGCCAAGGGCCGGGGCGGCGACCATTCCGAGCTCGGCGCCGGCATCGCCCAGGAGATCTGCCCGCGCCTCGGCCTCTCGCCCGAGGAGACCGAGACCGTCTCCTGGCTGGTGCTGAATCATCTGCTGGTCAGCCAGACCGCCTTCAAGCGCGACATCGACGACCCCAAGACCATCCTCGACATCGCCGAGGTGGTGCAATCGCCCGAGCGGCTGCGGCTGCTGCTGGTGCTGACCGTGGCCGATATGCGCGCCGTCGGCCCCAAGGTCTGGAACGCCTGGAAGGCGACACTGCTGCGCGAGCTGTACTGGCGCGTGGCCGAGGTCCTGGCCGGCGGCCTCTCCGTGCCGGAGCGGGACGTGCGCGTGGCCCGCGCCAAGCAGGCCGCCGCCGCCATGCTGGCCGACCAGCCGAGGGCCGGCGTCGAGCATTTCCTCAGCCTCGGCTATCCCGGCTACTGGCTCTCCTTCGATCCCGAGAGCCACGCCCGCCACGCCGCGATGATCCGCGAGGCCGAGGCGACCGGCGCGCCGCTCACCATCTCCACCCGCGTGCTGGAAGCCCGCGCCGTGACCGAGGTGACGGTCTACTGCTCCGACCATCCGGGCGTGTTCAGCCGCATCGCCGGCGCGCTGGCGGTCGCGGGCGCCACCATCGTCGATGCGCGCATCCACACCATGACCAACGGCATGGCGCTCGACACCCTCTGGGTGCAGGACGCGCAGGCGCACAATGTCGGCGGCGCCTTCGAGGCCGGACACAAGCTGGCGAAGCTCTCGGTGCTGATCGAGCAGGCGCTCTCCGGCCGGCTGAACCTGCCGCAGGAGATCCGCAAGGTGCGCCGCGAGCCGGCGCGGCTGCGCGCCGTGCAGGTGCCGGGGCGCGTGGTGATCGACAATTTCGCCAGCAACACCCACACCGTCATCGAGCTGAACGGGCGCGACCGGCCGGGCCTGCTGCACGATGTCACGGCGGCGATCAGCGAGCAGGGGCTGCAGATCGCCTCGGCCCACATCACCACCTATGGCGTGCGGGCGGTGGACGTCTTCTACGTCAAGGACGTGTTCGGGCTGAAGATCGAGAACGAGCGCAAGCTGGCGGGGCTTCGCGCGGCGCTTCTGGCCGCCCTCACCCCCCCTGGCGCCGAGGACGCGAACTGAGCCGCCGTCCGACGGCAACTTCCGCCATGAGCTGATGGCCGCAAACCGCTGGCAACCTTCGCCTTGTCCATGCTTTTGAAACAGGCAGGGCGTTCCTCCGGGCGTCTCCGGTCCGCCCGCGAAGGAAGGACGTCCAAAGATGCGTAAATCCGTGGCCGCCGTTGCCATCACCGGTCTGACCCTCGCCCTGGCGGCCTGCGGAGGTCCCGGTCAACGTCCCGCGCCGGTTCCACCGGAGGCCAGGACCGATCCGCCGACCACCACCAGCCAGACCATCCGGGAATCCTCCAGCCTTCCCGGCAACGCTCCCACCGTCGGCACCGGAACGCGCCAGCGGGGGACCACGGACGACCCGACCAGCGCCACCCTGGCACCGGATACGCTGGCCCGCATCCCGGGCGTCCCCACCGCCGGCAGCGGAGCGCGCGAGCGCGGCTCGACCGATGCGCCGACCAGCGCGACGACCCTGCCCAACGCCCTGAGCCAGATGCCTGGCCGGCCGACCGCCGGTACCGGGCCGATGCAGGGCCGCTGAAACCTCTTCGATCCTGACATCCGCCGTGGAACCTTGCCAGGAGGCTCGGCCCACGGCGGAAAACATGCGATCCGAGGTGATCGACGACGTCCGCGCCCGACGTTGCGCCATATCATTCCGGCATCATAAGTTTCCGGAAAGAAAGCTCTGGCAACCTTTGGCTTGTCCGTGCTTTGTCATCGGCACGGCGCCGATCGGCCTTCCTGCCCGGCCGGCTCACGAGCGCCCGACAAGGAAAGGCATCGCCGATGCGTAAACCCATGGCCGCTGTTGCCATCACCGGTCTGACCCTCGCCCTCGCAGCCTGCGGCGGCCCCGGCCAGCGCCCCGCGCCGGTTCCGCCGGACGCCAGGACCGATCCGCCGACCAGCACCAGCCAGACCATCCGGGAATCGAACACCCTGCAGGGCGATGTGCCGGCCGCCGGCAGCGGAGCGCGCGAGCGCGGCTCGACCGATGCGCCGACCAGTGCCGGCCTGCTGCCCTCCGTCACCGCCCGTCCCGGCGCGCCGACCGCCGGCTCGGGGCCGATGCAGGGCCGCGACCAGCCGGTGCCGTCGACCCGCTGAGGCCAGCCAGGCCCGGTCTCGCCGGAGGCCGGGCCGCCCGCTCCGATCCGATCGTGAGTTCCCCGACAGTTCACCCTGGCCTTCCCTTCCGGCCGATGCCATCAGAGCGGCCATGCCATCCCGCCGCGGCCGTTCGCTCACCCCCGCCGACGCAGCCCTCTGGCGCGCCTATGCCGCCACGGTGACGCCGCTGCCCGGGCATGAGCTCGCCCCCACCGCATCGCCGCCGGCCGAGGCGCCGCCCGCGCCGCGCGGTCCGGACCCTTCCCCGCCCGCGCCACGGGCGCCCCGCGCCCCGGCCTCCCTGCATGTCGGCCACCAGCCCGGCGGTCTCGATCACCGCCGCTGGAAGGAGCTGCGCCGGGGCCTGACCAGGCCCGAGCGGACGCTCGACCTGCACGGCCGCCGCGCGCAGGAGGCGTGGCTGGCCGTGCGCCGCTTCCTCCTCTCCGCCCATGCCGATGGGGTGCGCTGCGTCGCGGTGGTGACCGGCAAGGGCCCGGCGCCGGAGGGGGGGGTGCTGCGGCGGGAGCTGCCGCACTGGCTGAACGCGCCGGAGCTGCGCCCGCTGCTGCTGGGCGCCGCTCATCCGGCCCCCAACCAGGGCGTGGTGCATCTGCTGCTGCGCCGCCGCCGCGCCGCGTGACACCCTTCGGTGCGCGGCTGCGGGCCCTCCGCCGGGCGCGGGGCGTGACGCTGCGGCAGATGGCCGAGGCGCTGCACGTGTCCGCCGCCTATCTCTCCGCGCTGGAGCATGGCCGGCGCGGCCGCCCGACGGCCGGTCTGGTGCATCAGGTGAACGAGTATTTCGGGCTGATCTGGGACGATGCGGAGGAGATGGTCCGGCTGGCGCGCCTCTCGCATCCCCGGGTGATCCTCGACACCTCGGGCCTGTCCCCCGCCGCGACGGAGCTGGCCAATCTGCTGGCCACGCGCATCCGCCAGCTCCCGCCCGAAGCCGTCGCCCGGCTGCGCGCCGTGCTGGAGGAGGAGTCGCCTCAGGACGGGCCGCCGGCCTCCCGCAAGGGTTCCAGCACGTAGAGGTCGGCGCTCTCCTTCATGCGGCCGGCGGCCTCGGCGGCCTCCTCGCCCCAGCCCCAGAAGAGGTCGGCCCGCGCCTCGCCGCGGATGGCGCCGCCGGTGTCCTGGGCCAGCACCAGCCGGCGCAGCGGCACCCCGCTCACCGGATGGCGCGTGACGATCCAGACCGGGCTGCCCAGCGGGATGTGCTCCCGGTCCACGGCGATCGAGCGCAGCGGCGTCAGCGGCACGCCCTGCGAGCCGGTCGGCCCCTGCTCCGGCCGGGCCGGGGTTTCGCGGAAGAAGACGTAGGAGGGGTTCTCCTCCATCAGCGCCGCGGCCCGCTCGGGGCCGGCGCGCTGGAGCCAGGCCAGGATGCTCTGCATCGAAACCTGCTCGCGCGGGATCTCGCCGCGCTCGGCCAGCAGGCGGCCGATCGGCACATAGGCGCGGCCGTTCTGGGCCGCGTAGCCCATCCGCCGCACCGAGCCGTCCGGCAGCACGACCCGCCCGGAACCCTGGATCTGCAGGAAGAACTTGCCCGCCGGATCATCCACCCAGAGCAGCACCGGGGCATCGCTGGCGCCGCCCTCGATGGCGGCGCGGTCGGGATAGGGAAGCAGCCGGCCCTCGCGCACCCGCCCGGCGATGCGCCGCCCGCGCAGCTCCTCGGAGAAGCGGCCGAGATCCACCTCCACCAGGTCCGAGGGCCGGCCCCGCAGCGGCGTGGCGAAATCCGGCGAGGGGGTCGTGGCGCCACGCAGCTCGGGCTCGAAATAGCCGGTCATCAGCCCCTCGCCGGCATGGCGCAGGCCGAAGCGGCGCTCGAAGAAGGCCCGCGCCGCGACGTCGTCATCCTCGGGCAGCGCGGCGGCCTCGGCGCAGAGAGGCTCGGGGAAGGCCGGCGGGCGGCAGCCGGCGACGAAGGGCGGAATCGCCTGCGACAGCCGGTCCTCGCCCCAGCCGGGCAGCTCGGCCGGCCGTTGCGGCGGTCCGCCGCAGCCGGCCAGGAGGGTGAGGGCGAGCAACGCGGCGCGACCGGCGCCCCGCCGGGTCCTGGCGGTGGATGGCAAGGCGGTGGTCAGGCCGAGCGGGTGCCGACAAGCTTCCAGGCCGGGTCGCCGCTGCTGAGGTCGCGCTGGAAGGTCCAGATGTCGTTCAGCTCGGTGACGGCCTCGGCTCCGGCCACGATCTCGCCGCCCGCGCCGCTGGTCACGTTCACCTGATCGGAGACGATGCGCACCGTGATGTCGGCCACCGTGCCGCGCAGATCGGCGCTCTCGATCCGCATCTCGTGGATGGCGCGGATCTCGGTGCGCTGCCGCTCGCCGGCGGCCTCGCGCGCGGCGATCGCCTGCTCGAAGCCGGCATAGGTCTCCTCGGCCAGCAGGTCGCGCAGCGTCTGGCGGTCGCCCCGGGCGAAGGCCTCGACGATCATGCGGAAGGCCCCCTCCGCCCCGGCCAGGAAGCCGCGCGGGTCGAAGGCGGGATCCGCCTGCCGCATCCGCTCCAGCACCTGGCCCGTCGGCGTGCGCGAATCCGGCACCACCGGGCGGGCATGCTCCGGCGCGGGCCCCGGCTGCGGCTCGGCCTCCACCGGCCCGTGCGACGGCGGGGCGGCAGCCTGGCGCTCCTGCGGCGGCCGCTCGTAGCCCTGGCGGCGGCCCAGGACGCTGCGCAGCCGCAGCACCAGGAAGGCCGCGACCATGGCGAACAGGATCAGATCGACCGGAAAGCCGCCGGACATTGCATTCTCCTCATGTGCAACACTTAGGGGCGGCAGCCCGTCACCGCAATGCCATCGGGGACCGTCCCGCGGGCGGGCGCGGAGGGGGCCGGCGCCGCGGCGCCCTTGCCGCGACGGCGCGGCCTGCCGCAAAAGGCGGGGAGCGCGGCGCCGCCGCCCCGCCACGGAGTCCCCGATGATCCTGCTGCGCCACGGCCAGAGCGAGTTCAACCTGCATTTCACCGCCACCCGGCGCGACCCCGGCATCCACGACCCGAAGCTGACCATCCTCGGGCAGCACCAGGCGGAGGCCGCCGCCCAGGCCCTGGCCGGGGAGGACATCCGCCGCATCATCGCCAGCCCCTATACGCGGGCGCTGCAGACCGCGGCGCCGCTGGCCCGCCGCCTCGGCCTGCCGGTGCTGGTGCACCCGCTGGTGCGCGAGCGCTATGCCTTCAGCTGCGACATCGGCTCGCCCTGCACGACGCTGAAGCTGGAATGGCCCGACCTCGACCTCGCTCATGTCGAGGAGGTCTGGTGGCCCGCGGTCGAGGAGCCGGCGGACCAGGTGGAGGGCCGGGCGAGGCTGTTCCGCGCCGAGATGGCGGCGTTGGCGGACTGGCGCCACACGGTGGTGGTCTCGCACTGGGGCTTCATCCTGTCGATGACCGGCGAGTCGGTGGCGAACGGACAGTGGCTGCGCTGCGACCTGGAGGCGGCGGCGCCGGAGCGGATCAGCTGGAAGCACCGCTGAGGCGGCGATCGCCGGCCCGCCGCCGCCGGCGCGCTGTGACAGGCCGGGCCGGGCGTGCTACCCCGCGCCCAAACCGGAACCGCATCCAGGGGCCCGCATGTCCGACACCCTTCCGCCCGACGCCCTCCCGCCGCAGAACGGCGCCCCCAACGGGGCCGCGCCCCAGGGCCCGCTGCTGCTGAACCTGCAATACACCAAGGACCTCTCCTTCGAGGTGCCCGGCGCGCCGGAGATCTTCGCCACGCTGCGCGAGCAGCCGCGCATCGACCTGGCGCTCGACGTCCAGGCGCGGCCGCTGCCGCAGGGGCAGAACGTCTTCGAGGTGTCGCTGCAGATCCGCGCCGACGCCCAGGCGCCGACGCAGGACGGCGCCACCCAGACGGCCTTCATCGCCGAGCTGGTCTATTGCGGCATCTTCACGGTGAACGTGGAGCCGAACCTGCTGGAGCCGCTGCTGCTGGTCGAGTGCCCGCGGCTGCTCTTCCCCTTCGCCCGCAACATCCTGGCCGATGTGACGCGCGACGGCGGCTTCCCGCCCGTGCTGCTCTCGCCGATCGACTTCGTGGCGCTGTGGCAGAGCCGGCGCGGCGCCCAGGCCGCCGGCCAGCCGCAGCCCCCCGTGGCCAATGCCTGACTGACCGGCGCGGGGCCCCGGAGCCTTCCGGCCGCCCCGCGCCGCCCCTCCCCGCCGCCGTGATCAGGCCCCGAGCATGCTGCGCAACATCCTGACCATCGGCAGCTGGACCTTCGCCAGCCGCATCCTGGGCTTCCTGCGCGACATGCTGATCGCCGCCATGATCGGCGCCGGCCCGCTGGCGGATGCCTTCTTCATCGCGCTCCGCCTGCCCAACCTGTTCCGCCGCCTGTTCGGCGAGGGCGCCTTCAACGCCGCCTTCGTCCCCGCCTTCGCCGGCACGCTGGCGCTGGAGGGGCCGAGGAAGGCGCGCGAGCTGGCCGAGCACATGTCCACCCTGCTCGGCCTCTGGCTCACGCTGCTGGTGGTGCTGGGCATGGTCTTCATGCCGCAGGTCATGTCGGTGCTGACGCCCGGGCTGATCGACGAGCCGCTGCGCTTCGACCTCGTCGTCGAGCTGTCGCGCATCACCTTCCCCTACCTGCTGTTCATCTGCCTCACGGCGCTGGTCTCGGGCGTGCTGAACGCCATCGACAAGTTCGCCCTCGCCGCCGGCGCGCCCCTGCTGTTCAACCTCTTCGCCATCGTCTCGCTCTTCGCGCTGACGCCCTTCGTCGCGACGCCGGCGCATGCGCTGGCCTGGGGCAGCATGGCCTCGGGCCTCGCCCAGCTCGCCATGGTCACCCTCGCCTGCCACCGGGCCGGGATGGGCTTCCGCCTGTTCACCTGGCCGCGCCTGACGCCGGAGACGCGGCGGGTGGTGCGGACCATGCTGCCGGGCATCCTGGGCGCCAGCATCTCGCAGCTCAGCCTGGCGATCGACATGTTCATCGCGACGCTGCTGCCGGCGGGCGCGGTGAGCTACCTGAACTATGCCGACCGGGTCGCGCAGCTGCCGCTCGGCGTGGTGGGCGCCGCCATCGGCACGGCGCTGCTGCCGGTGCTGTCGCGCCAGTTGCGGAGCGGCAAGGCGCTCTCGGCCCATCGCAGCATGAACCGGGCGGCGGAGCTGTCCCTGGCGCTGGCCCTGCCGGCGGCGGCGGCGCTGATGGTGCTGGCCGAGCCGATCGTCCTGGTGCTGTTCCAGCGGGGCGCGCTGACGGTGGCGCAGGCGCATGCGGTGGCGGATGCGCTGGTCGCCTATGCCGCCGGCCTGCCGGCCTTCGTGCTGATCAAGGCCTTCGCTCCCGGCTTCTTCGCCCGCGGCGACACGGCGACGCCGGTCAAGATCGGCATCGCGGTGGTGGCGCTGAACCTCGCCGCCAGCCTGACGCTGGTGCTGGGCCTGGGCTTCGGCCATGTCGGCATCGCCATGGCGACCTCGACTGCGGCCTGGGCCAATGCCCTGCTGCTGCTGGGCATCCTGGCGCGGCGCGGCCACTGGATCGCCGACCGGCGGCTGCGGCGCAACCTCTGGCGCCTGGCGGCGGCGACCCTGCTGATGGCGGCGGTGCTGGCGGTGCTGGCGCCGCTGCTCTTCCCGGCGCGCGGGCTGTGGCAGCTGCTGGCGCTCGGCCTGCTGGTGGGGGCCGGGCTCGTGACCTATTTCGGCGCCACCCAGGCGCTCGGCGCGCTGCGGCTGCAGGATCTGCGGCGGATGCGCCGCGGCTGAGAGCCGGGCGGCGCCTCTTCCCAGGGCTCTTCAAGGCCTCTTCAAGGCCTCTTCCCGGAGGGCCGCAAGCCGCTATCCTGCGCGCATGACCCAGACCACGGATTTCGGCTTCCGCGAAGTGCCCCGCGACGCCAAGGCGTCGATGGTGCGGGAGGTCTTCGACAGCGTCGCGCCCAAGTACGACGTGATGAACGACCTGATGTCGCTCGGCCTGCACCGGGCCTGGAAGCAGGCCTTCGTCGCCGCCATCGGCGCCGGCCCGCGCGAGACGCTGCTCGACCTCGCCGCCGGCACCGGCGACGTCGCCTTCCTGGCGAAGCGGCGCGGCGCCGGCCGGGTCATCCTGGCCGATATCAACGCCGCCATGCTGGGCGTCGGCCAGGGCCGGGCCCTGCAGAAGGGGCTGGCCGAGGGCCTCGCCTATGTCTGCTGCGACGCCGAGCGCCTGCCCTTCCCCGACCGCAGCGTGGAGAAGGTCTCGATGGCCTTCGGCCTGCGCAACTGCACCGACAAGGACGCGGTGCTGCGCGAGGGCTTCCGCGTGCTGCGCCCCGGCGGGCGGATGCATGTGCTGGAATTCTCGCGCCTCGAGATCGACGCGCTGCGGCCGCTCTACGATGCCTGGTCCTTCAAGGCGCTGCCGGCGATCGGCGCGCGCATCGCCAAGGATTCCGGGAGCTACCAGTACCTGGCCGAGAGCATCCGCATGTTCCCCGACCAGCCGACGCTGGCCGGCATGATGGAGCGGGCCGGCTTCGAGCGGGTGAAGTGGCAGAACCTCTCGGGCGGGGTGGTGGCGATCCACACCGGCTGGAAACTCTGAGAAGGGAACCGGGCATGGCCTCTCGCCGGACGCTCCTGAGAACGGCCGCGGCCGGCACCGCCGCGGCCCTGGCGGCGGGCCGGATGGCCGCGCCGGCCCTGGCGCAGGGCGGCGCGGCGCGCACCCTGCGCTTCGTGCCACAGGGCAACCTCGCCAGCATGGACCCGATCTGGGGCACCTCGGTCCTGTCCCGCAATGCCGGGCTGATGGTCTATGACACGCTCTTCGGCATCGGCGCCGACTTCCAGGTCCGGCCGCAGATGGCGGCGGCGCACGCGGTGTCGGCGGATGGGCTGACCCACACCGTCACCCTGCGCCCCGGCCTGCGCTTCCATGACGGCGAGCCGGTCCGGGCCCGCGACTGCATCGCCTCGATCCGCCGCTGGTCGAAGCGGGACGTTCTGGGCCAGCGCCTCGACCTCCTGTTGAACGAGATGGCGGCGGTCTCGGACGAGCGCTTCACCATCGCCCTCAAGCGGCCCTGGAGCGGGCTCACCTGGGCGCTCGGCAAGGCGGGCGCGAATATCTGCGCCATCATGCCCGAGCGCGTCGCGCAGACGGACCCCTTCACCCAGATCACCGAGATCGTCGGCAGCGGCCCCTACCGCTTCCTGCGCGACGAGTGGGTGGCGGGGAGCCTCGCCGCCTTCGCGCGCAACGCCGCCTACCAGCCGCGCGAGGAGGCGCCGGACCTGCTGGCCGGCGGCAAGCCGGTGCATTTCGACCGTGTCGAATGGCGCGTGATGCCGGACGCGGCCACCGCCGCCGCCGCGCTCCAGAACAACGAGGCCGACTGGTGGGAGGCGCCGCTGCCCGACCTGCTGCCGGTTCTCCGCGGCAACCGGCAGATCGTGGTCGAGACGATCAACACCTTCGGCGCCTTCGGGGTGCTGCGCTTCAACCACCTGAATCCGCCCTTCGACAATCCGGCGGTCCGGCGCGCCCTGTTCCCGGCGGTGGACCAGGAAGCCTTCATGCAGGCGGCCATGGGCACCGATCCGGCGCTGTACCAGATCCCCGCCGGCGCCTTCACCCCCGGCACGCCGCTGGTCAATGACGCCGGGCTGGAGATCCTGTCCGGCCCACGGGATGTGGAGAAGGCGCGGCAACTGCTCCGCGCCTCCGGCTACCGCAACGAGCGGGTGGTCCTGCTCTCGGCCACCGACCTCCCCAACCTCCAGGCCATGACGGAGGTCGCCGCGGACGTCATGCGGCGCGTCGGCTTCAACGTCGATCTGGTGGCGATGGACTGGGGCACGCAGATCCAGCGCCGCACCAATCGCGGCCCCGTCGAGCAGGGCGGCTTCAGCGCCTTCTGCACCACCTGGGAAGGGCTCGACACCTCGGTCCCCGGCAGCCACCAGCCGCTGCGGGGCAACGGCGCCGGCGCCTGGTCCGGCTGGCCCACCAGCCCGCGGCGCGAGGCGCTGCGCGACGCGTGGTTCGAGGCCACGGACCCGGCGGCCGAGAAGCGGATCGCCGAGGCGCTGCAACAGGCGGTGTGGGAGGAGGCGCCCTTCATCCCCCTGGGACTTCAGCGCCCGCAGCAGGCCTACCGCCGCGGCATCACCGGCGTCCTCAAGGGCGGGCCGTCCCTGTTCTGGAACGTGCGGCGCGGCTGAGGCGCGCCGCCCCGCCCCAGCCCGTATCAGCCCAGCCCGTATCAGCCCAGCCCGTATCAGCCCTGGGGATGCGGGTTGGTGGCCATGTCGGTGCCGGGGGCGGGCACATAGACGATGGCGCCGCTCTCGCCCTGGCCCTGGAACTCGGCGTACCAGCCGCGCTGGGCCGGCGCGTCGGGGGCGTGCAGGTAGCGCGCGGTCTGGCCCCGGCCGATCACCTGCACCGGGCCGCCGCCCAGGATGTTGCCGCCGTCGTTCGAATACTCGACGTGGAAGTTCTCGCCCTCGGACGTCACGGTCAGCGGCGCCGCCATGGCAGTACCGGCCATCCCGGCGATGAGCATGCTGGAGAGCAGGATCTTGCGAAGCATTGTTCTTGTCCTTGTTGTCGACTGGCGGCTGGAATGGCCGTCTTTCCGGAGAGAGAGATGGCGGCCGCGGACCGGTTTGGCCAATTGTCTGGCCTGATGGCGGGTATCGATGCGGATGATGACGCTTCGGTGACAGCGCACACCCCGCTTCCGACCCCGCTTCCGACCCCGCTTCCGACCCCGCTTCCGGCTGGGCCCCGGCCGGTCTAGCCTGTCACCCATGCTCGCCGACAAGCGTATCCTCCTCGTCGTCTCCGGCAGCGTCTCGGCCTACAAGGCGCTGGAGCTGATCCGGCTGCTGCGCAAGGCGGGGGCGCGGGTGACACCCGTGCTGACCGCGGGCGGCGCCCGCTTCGTCACGCCGCACGCCCTGCAGGCCATCGCCGGCGAGGCGGTGCACCAGGATCTCTGGTCGCTGCAGGCGGAGGCCGAGATCGGCCATATCCGCCTCGCCCGCCTGCCGGACCTGGTGGCGGTGGTGCCGGCCTCGGCCGACCTGCTGGCGAAGATGGCGCATGGCCTGGCCGACGACCTCGCCACCACCCTGCTGCTCGCCACCGACCGCCCGGTGCTGGTGGCGCCGGCGATGAACTGGGCGATGTGGGGGCATCCGGCGACGGTGGCCAACATGGCGGCGCTGGCGGCGCGCGGCGTCCGGGTGGTCGGCCCCGCCGTGGGCGCCATGGCGGAGGCGGAAAGCGGCCCCGGCCGCCTCTCCGAGCCGGCGGAGATCCTGGCGGCGATCGAGGCCGCGCTGACGGCCGCCGGCGAGGGGCTTCTTCTGGCCCCTCCCCTGGCCCTCCCCCTGACCCTTCCCCTGGCCCTCCCCCTGGCCGGACGGCACGCCCTGGTGACCAGCGGCCCGACGCACGAGCCGATCGACCCCGTGCGCTACATCGCCAACCGCAGCAGCGGGCAGCAGGGCCACGCCATCGCCGGCGCCCTGGCGGCGCTGGGCGCGCGGGTGACGCTGGTCTCCGGCCCGGTGACGATCGCCGACCCGGCGGGGGTGGCGGTGGTACGCGTCCAGAGCGCGCGCGAGATGCTCGCCGCCTGCGAGGCCGCCCTGCCGGCCGAGATCGCGGTCTGCGCCGCCGCCGTGGCCGATTGGCGCACCGCGCGGGAGGCGGGGCGGAAGCTGAAGAAGGTGCCGGGCGAGCCGCCGCCGCCGCTCGAGCTGGCGCTGAACCCGGACATCCTGGCCACCTTGTCGCGCCACGCGCGGCGGCCGGCGCTGGTGGTGGGCTTCGCGGCGGAGACGGAGACGGTGGTGGAGAACGCGATGGCGAAGCGGCAGCGCAAGGGCTGCGACTGGATCGTGGCGAACGACGTCTCGGGGGATGTGATGGGCGGGGCCGAGAACACGGTGCATCTGGTCAGCGCGGAGGGGGTGGAGGACTGGCCCCGCCTGCCCAAGGCCGAGGTGGCGCGGCGCCTGGCGGCGCGCATCGCCCGCGCGGTGACGGCGCCATGAGCCGGGAGATCGCGGTGCGGCGCCTGCCGCATGCCGAGGGGCTGCCGCTGCCGGCCTATGCCACCGCCGGCGCCGCCGGCTTCGACCTGCTGGCGGCGGTGACGGCGCCGCTGGAAATCCCCCCCGGCGGCCGCGCCCTGGTGCCGACCGGCCTTTGCATGGCCTTGCCGGAAGGCCACGAGCTGCAGGTCCGGCCGCGCTCGGGTCTGGCGCTGAAGCATGGCATCGTGCTGCCGAACAGCCCGGGGACGATCGACGAGGACTACCGGGGCGAGGTCCAGGTCATCCTGCTCAACACCGGCACGGCGCCCTTCACGGTGGAACGCGGCATGCGCATCGCCCAGGGCGTGCTGGCCCCCGTCATGCGCGGGCATTGGCGCGAGGTCGAAACCCTGCCCGAGACCGGACGGGGCGCCGGCGGCTTCGGCAGCACGGGCCAGCGCTAGGGCAGATCCCGATCCGGTGGATTCACCGGATCGGGTGAAGATACTCGCGAAAACAAGCGGCCAGAGCGTTTGCAGTGCGCCGCTGCGAACGGAAAATGCCCTGGACGCCCGGCTGCGGCGCGACAGACTCTTTCCGGAATTCGATACGCGCGGGGCGCGCGGTCCACCGCGTCGCACGCCTTGCGCGTGTTCCAGTAACGCTTTCTTTACGTGGGGATTGTCTCTAAAATAACCCATGCCTCGTTGACTGAAACGCCCCATTCAGACTTTATGGGGGTGTCTTCACAACCGATAAAGAGGCAGCGGCCCATGCCCGCGACCGACGCCACAAACGCGCCCGAGACCCTCGCGTCATCCGAGCAGACTGCGGGGAACGCTCCCGCCGACCAGTCCGGGCAGGCGCCGGCCGATCCGGTCACGCCCACCGATCCGGTCACGCCGACCGAGCCCGAGACGCCCACCGAGCCGGAAGTGCCCACCGGGCCGGAAGTGCCCACCGGGCCCGAGACGCCGGCGGTACCGGTTGCGCCCGTCAATGACGACATCGCCCAGGCCCAGGCCCTCACGCTGGGCGTCGCCGTCACCGGCAGCACCACGGGCGCCGATGCCGAGGCGGGCGAGGTCGGCTGGTTCGGCGCGCGCACCGTCTGGTACCGCTATGCGCCGGCGGCCGATGGCGTGGTCACGCTGAAGACCGGCGCGAACACGACGCTGATCGTGCAATGGGCCGAGGCCGCGATTCCGGCGGGCGAGATCACCCATGCCGATCTGCGCAACGTCACCAACAACCAGGTCAGCGGCGACTTCCTGCCGGCGGTCTCCTTCCGGGCGGAGGAGGGCCGGGTCTACTACATCCAGGCCGCGCTGATGGACGAGGCCGAGGGCAGCTTCCCGCTCGAGATCGTGGCCGATCCGGAGGCCGACCTGACGCCGCCGCCGCTCTCCGGCCTCGCGAGCCGCCAGTCCGGCAGCCAGGCCAGCATCTCGGGCGTCTCCGAGGAAGGCGCGCGCATCCGCATCCTGGACGCCGAGGGCCAGACCATCGCCACCGCCACGGCGGGCGCGGACGGCAGCTGGACCGCGCCGCTCGCGGCCGGCCTCGCGGCGGGCGAGCACGCGCTCAGCATCGTCGCCCTCGACGCCCTCGGCAACCAGGTCACGGAGCCCTTCACGCTGACCGTCGCGCCGGTCGAGGGCGCGCATCCGGGCGGCCAGCCGGTCAGCTACATCACGGTCGATGGCAGCAAGGCCGAGTGGACCGGCACCACCCTCAACGATCATTTCCTCGGCCACGACGCCGAGACCGTGCTGGCCGGCGGCCTGGGCGACGACACCTATTCGGTCGGCACTGGCGACACCGTCGTCGAGAAGGCCGGCGAGGGCATCGACACCGTCCGCACCTGGCTGCAGGACTATGTGCTGCCGGAGAATGTCGAGAATCTCGTGCTGGAGGGCGAAGGCTGGCTGCGCGCCACCGGCAACGACCTCGACAACATGATCACCGGCAATATCCGGTCGAACGTGATCGACGGCGGCAAGGGCGACGACATCCTGACCGGCGGCGGCTCGGACTACCAGGCCGGCCACCTCGCCCCGGTCGGCGACACCTTCGTCATCCGCAAGGGCGACGGCAATGACGTCATCACCGACTTCCGGCCCGGCGCCAACCTGAACGCCACCGGGGCGAATGGCGGCGACGTGATCCGCCTGGTGGGCTTCGGCGACAGCTTCCGCCAGCTTTCCGACGTGCTGGCGCGCGCCGAGGTGATCGACGGCAAGATCCGCATCGACCTGGGCGACGGCCAGACCCTGGTGCTGCGCTCCGGCCTGCAGGACGCCGACGGCCGGACCATCCCGCTCAGCCTCGCCGATCTCGACCACCACGACTTCGACTACGGCGCCGCCATCACCGGCGCCCGCCTGGCCACCGAGGGCGGCGCCACCCGCGTCCTGCTCAGCGGCACCGGCGAGATCTATCCGGACGCGGTCGATACCGCCGCACGGAAGGATCTGGTCTTCGTCGCTATCCGCGACCTCTCCATCCCCGATCCGGAGATGCAGGGCGCCAACATCATCGGCTATGCCGAGGTGAAGGCCGATGGCAGCTGGACCTACGAGGTCACCGGCGTCACCGGCGACGGGCCGCACCGCTACGCCGTCTCCTCCACGCAGTCCAAGTGGAACGTCGCGGGCGAGAGCACGAACGTCCCGGCGGAGGATATCTGGCACCATGTCGCCCTCTCCACCTCCGAGGCGGTGACCGCCACGGCGGAGGCGCCCGCCGCGCCGCTGATCGGCTTCGCCGAGGGCCAGGACAGCGGCGTCAGCGCGACCGACGGCATCACCAGCCACGCCGACCTGTCCCTGACCGGCACGGCGGCAGCCGGCAGCACCGTCTCGCTCTACCTGGACGGCACGCTGCTGGCGCAGGGGATCGCCGTCACCGACGGCCACTGGAGCTACACCGCCAGCGCGCTGGCCGAGGGCGAGCACCGCTTCACCGCCGAGGCGGTTGGCCCGCACGGCCTGGTCTCCGCCCGCTCCGGGGCGGCGGTGATGACGGTGGACACCGTCGCGCCGGAGATGACGCTGCGGCTCGACCCGTCGAGCGACGCGCCCTCCCCGGGCAATGGCGCCACGCGCGACACCACGCCGATGCTGAGCGGCACCGCCGAGGCCGGCAGCAGCATCACGCTGCACCTGGAGGGCGAGGCGCTCGGCACCGTGGCGGCGGATGCGGAGGGCCACTGGTCCTTCACGCTGCAGCAGGCGCTCGAGGCCGGCAGCCACACCGTCACGGCCCTGGCCACCGACCACGCCGGCAATGTCTCGGAGGCGGTGGCGCTGGACTTCACCGTGACCGCGCCGCGCGACCTGGCGGACTTCGCCGCCGCCATGCCGCTGTTCGACAACGCCTTCTACCTCAGCACCTACCAGGACGTGGCGCGGGCCGGGGTGGACGCCTTCACCCACTTCATGCAGTTCGGCCTGCAGGAACAGCGCGACCCGAACGCCTTCTTCCACACGACCTACTACCTGAACCAGAACACCGATGTGGCGGCGGCCGGCATCAATCCGCTCCTGCATTACCTGCAGAACGGCGGCGGCGAGGGCCGCGCCGCCAGCCTCGACTTCGACAGCAAGGCGTATCTGGCGCTCAACGCGGATGTGGCCGAGGTCGGCATGAACCCCCTGCTCCATTACCTGCTCTACGGACAGGGCGAGGACCGCGCCATCGCCGCCGCCACGCCGCATGCGACAAGCACGGCGAATCCGCTGGTCGATGCCGGGTTCTACTACGCCGCCAATGCGGATGTGGCGCGGACCGGCATGGACGCCGGCCAGCATTATGCCGCCTCCGGCTGGCAGGAAGGGCGCGACCCCAACGCCTTCTTCGACGTCAGCTACTATCTCGCGCGGTATGACGACGTGAGGAAGGCCGACATCGACCCGCTGCTGCACTACATGGAGTTCGGCTGGCAGGAGGGCCGCGACCCGAGCGCCGCCTTCTCCACCGCCAAGTACCTGCAGGCCCATGCGGATGTCGCCGAGGCCGGCATCGACCCCCTGCTGCATTACCTGCAGTTCGGGCGCTTCGACGGGCACGACGCCTTCCCCGTCGGCTGACGAGACGCCGGGACTGGCCGGCCGCCGCCTCCTCCCCCGGGGCCGCGGCCGCCTCCTCCCCCCAGGAGAAACCGGTCCCAGCCATGGGCCGTGGCAGTCCCCCGCCACGGCCCATTTTCCTGCCTGCCGCCAGGCTGCCATTGGACCGTCGTTGGGCTGCCGCCCGCCGCGCCGGGGCATTGCGCCGCCCCCCTCGCCGCGCCCATATGTCGGCCCATGGACCTCGACTTCACCGATGACGAGTTGCACCGCTACTCGCGCCACATCCTGCTGCAGGAGGTGGGGGCGGTGGGCCAGGCGAAGCTGCGCGCGGCGAAGGTGCTGCTGGTCGGCGCGGGCGGGCTGGGTTCGCCGCTGGCGCTCTACCTCGCCGGCGCCGGCATCGGCACCATCGGCCTGATCGACGACGACCGGCTCGAGCTGTCCAACCTGCAGCGGCAGGTGGCGCACGACACGGCGCGCCTCGGCCGCAACAAGGCGGAGAGCGCGGCCGAGACCATCCGGCGCCTCAACCCGGAGGTGCGGGTGGAGGTCCATCCGCACCGGCTCGACGCCGGCAGCGCCGCCGCGCTGATCCCGCGCTACGACCTGGTCTGCGACGGCACCGACAATTTCCCGACGCGCTTCCTGCTCGGCGATGCCTGCCACTTGCTCGGCCGCCCCCTGGTCTCGGCCGCCGTGCTGCGCTTCGAGGGGCAGCTCGCGGTCTTCAAGTCGCATCTCGGCCCCCATTTCCCCTGCCATCGCTGCCTGCATCCGGAGCCGCCGCCGCCCGGCCTGGTGCCGAGCTGCTCGGAGGCGGGGGTGCTCGGCGCCATCACCGGCGTGATGGGCACCCTGCAGGCGACCGAGGTGCTGAAGGAGATCCTGGGCATCGGCGAGAGCATGGCCGGGCGCCTGCTGCTCTGGGACGCGCTGGACAGCCGCTTCCGCACCGTGCGGCTGAAACGCGACCTTGCCTGCGCGCTCTGCGGCGACGCGCCGCGCATCCATGACCTCGCGGCCCATGCCGCCGCCGCGCCCGCCCCCGCCTGCGCGCTGCCATGAGCGGAAGGCCCCTTGGTATCCTGCTGCGCTCCGGCGGGCATGAGGCGGCGCACTACGCGCTGGTGCTGGCGACCGGCGCCGCCGCCATCGGCCGCCCGGTGCTGCTCTTCGCCACCAATGCGGGCTGCGCCCTGCTGCTGCGCGACACGCCGCTCAGGGCCGACCCGCGCGAGGCGCTGCTGAGCCGGCGCGGCGTCGCCGGCCTGGATTCGCTGCTGGCCGCGGCCGGCGATCTCGGCATCCGCCGCATGGCCTGCGAGGCCGGGCTCCGGGCCGAGGGCATCGCGCCGGAGGCCCTGGCGCCCGATGTCGAGGTGGCCGGGGTGGTCAGTTTCCTGTCCGCCGTGGCGGAGGGGCAGATGCTCGCCCTCTGAGGCCCGCTTCCGGCGCCGCTCCCCGCCCCGACGGCGGAGGCCACCGCCATGACAACGCGCATGAGGACGACCGCAGGAGGCGATGCTGCGATGCAAAGCGGGTGCTTGACCAGGGGCAGGGAATACGGGCCAGATCGACGCATGATCCGGCTTCGCCCCGCTGCCTCCGCCCTGCTTCTTCTTCTCGTCTCGACACCCCTCGCCGCCCAGTCCAGCCTCGGCGGCGCCCAGGGTACGGGCGGCGGTTCCGGCGGGCAGGGCACGCTGCAGCCGCCGCGCCCGGCGCAGCCCGCGCCGCTCCGGCCGGCACCGGATCAGGTCCTGCGGCCGCCGGCCGGCGCGGCGCCCGCTGCGGCCGGGGGACGCTGGGCGGCACCGAGACC
>NZ_JBSXMU010000064.1:0-21547 GCF_054073225.1 Teichococcus aerofrigidensis | reverse complement strand
GGGCGGCGGAGCGGTCGCGATGGCCACGTCCTCGCCATCGCGGAAATCGGGGAAGCCGCGCAGCTGGTCCCGGCTGAGGGTGAACTGGATGCCCTTCTCGGTGAAGCGGAGGGTCGACCAGGCGACGGCGATGCGCCGTCGCCCGACCCCCAGGAAGCCGCCATAATCCAGCACGGCGGCGCGGGGCTGCCCTTCCGGCGTGACGAGGACATTGACCAGCTGGCCGACCACGATGCCGCTGACGCCCTTCACATCCTGCCCGAGGATGCGCAGCATCTCCCCCTTCCCCACCATTTCCCGCCCCGCCAGAGGCAGCGCCTCCCCCTCAGCGGGCGGCGCGCCCGGCTGGCTGGATTGCGGCTGCGGCTGCGGCTGCGGCTGCGGCTGGGCGGGCGGCGTGGCGGGGGCCTCCTCCGGCGCCGTGGGCTGGGCCTGTCCCTCTGCCGGGGCCCGCTCCCGGGATTGCTCCTGCCCCTGAGGCTGCGCCGGTGCCGCGACCTGGGCCTGTACCGGCAGGGCCGCCAGCAGCAGCAGGGCGGGCAGCGAGGCCGCCGCGAGAGGCCGGGCCAGGGTGGGGGAGAGGTCGTGCATCAGGGAGCTTCCCGGGGCGAGGCGGTTTCGCCCGGCCGCCGCCGCCCGATGGGGCTGCGGCGGCACGGGCCGTACCGATAACGGCGGCACCTCTCCCCGGTTGAACAGGCTCCAGCGGGAAATCGCCCCGGGCCTGCCGCTCATCGCGCCAGGGCCCGCATCCAGACCAGCACCCCGGCCGCTCCGGCATCCGGCTGGCCCCGGGCGCGATCGCCCAGATAGGCGGCGCGGCCCAGCCGCGGCTGCATGGTGGCAGTGGCCTGCAGGCCGGCCTCGGCGGCGGCCACCGCCTCGCCCCAGGCATCCCGCAGGCCGGAGCCGCGCGCCGTCGCGTCGGAGAAGGCCTCGGCGGCCGGGTGCAGGGCATCCAGCATGGTCCGGTCCCCCGGCCGGGCGCCTCCCAGCGCGGCGATGGCCTCGACCGCCTCCCGGAAGGCCGCGGCCCAGTCCGTGGCATCCGGAGCCTCGCGGCCCTCCAGCCGCCGCGCGGCGCGCAGCAGGGCCACGGCGTAGAAGGGCCCGGAACTGCCGGCGATGGCCCGGCGCAGCGCCTCCCCCATATGGGCCAGGCCGGTGGCCGGGGTGGCGAAGGCCGTCTCCGGCAGGGCGCGCAGCGCGGCGGCCCCCCGCGCCATGCTGAGGCCGAGATCGCCATCGCCCGCGGCGCTGTCGAGCGCGGTCAACTCAGCCTCGGCCTTCTCCAGCGCGGCGGCGACGCGCTCCAACCCGCCCCGCAGCGCGGGCGCGAGCGATCCGGGCGCCGTGGCCTCGCGCGGCGCTGGCGAGGGCAGCGCGGGCAGGATACGCGGTTCCGCGACGCGGCCATCGGCCAGCCAGGCCGGGGCATGCCCCGGCGCATCCAGCAGCGCCAGGCGATCGGCATCCAGCCGCAGCAGGCTCAGCGAGCAGCCCGGCATCTCGATCGCGGTGAGATAGTTGCCGCACCAGGCCCGCGGCACCTCGATCCCCTCCCGCCGCAACCGGGCCAGGGCATGGCGCGCCACGATCGCCAGTTCCATCGGCGGCGTGCCGCCCAGGCCGTTGACCAGCAGCGCCGCGGACTCGCCGGCGCGCAGCCCGAGATCGGTCAGGATGCTGTCCAGCAGGGTGTCGACCAGGGTATCGGCCGGCTGCAACGGCGCCCGGCGGACGCCCTGCTCGCCATGGATGCCAAGGCCGAGCTCGACCGCGTCCTCCTCCAGCGTGAAGCCCGGCCGGCCGGCCGCGGGAACGGTGCAGGCCCCGAGCGCCACGCCCATGCTGCCGAGATTCTCCGCCGCCGCCCGCGCCATGCCGGCCACCTCGCCGAGCGGCAGGCCGCGCGCCGCGGCGGCGCCGGCGATCTTGTGGATCAGCACCGTGCCGGCGATGCCGCGCCGCCGCTCCGGCGGCACGGTGTCGCGCAGCGCGACATCGTCGGCCACGACGACGATCTCGCAGGGAATGCCCTCCGCCCGCGCCAGCTCGGCGGCCAGGCCGAAGTTCAACCGGTCCCCGGTGTAGTTCTTGACGACCAGCACGGCGCCCGCCGGGCCGGCGACGGCACGGATGCCGCTCAGCACCGCATCGGTGCTGGGGGAGGTGAAGACGTCCCCGGCGATGGCGGCATCCAGCAACCCCTCGCCGACATAGCCCGCATGGGCCGGCTCGTGCCCGGCGCCGCCGCCGGACAGCACGGCGACGCGCCGCGCGGCGGGCGGCGGGATCTCGGCGCGCAGAACCACATCCTCCCCGGCCAGCAGGGCCTGACCGGGATGCAGGGCGACCTGCCCTTCCAGCATCTGCCGTACCACACGGCGCGGATCGTTGATCAGCTTCTTCACGGCCTGGGCTCCCTTCCCGTCGCGGCTGACCGTCAGGGTGGGCGGGCGCCGGGGCCACATCAAGCCGGTTTCAGTGCAGCAAAGGCGAATCTGGGACTTCACGGCGGACGCGGCCTGTGCTTTGGCTATCCGCATCCTCTGAAAGGCAAGAGCATGTCGAAGAAGTTCCTGGCCGATACCATCCAGAAGTCCATCGAGATCACCGGGATCGGCGCCAATGCCCTGGCCGGCGACATCATCGAGGCGATCAAGTCCGAGATCGTCCAGACCGGGCGCTTCACCATCCCCGATTTCGGCGCCTTCATCGTGCGCGAGACCCCGAAGCGCACGGCGCTGAACCCCCGCACCGGCGAGAAGGTTCCCGTGAAGGCCGGCGCGACCGTGCGCTTCAAGCCCTCGCCCTCGCTGAAGGATGCCGCGCACACGGCGCTGAAGAAGAACAAGCGCAAGGCCGCCAAGGCCTGAGGACGACGCCCGAGGCGGGCCGGGACAGGATCCCGGCGCGCCTCAGGCCAGGATGTCGAGCAGCGGCCGGCCGCCCTCCTCGATATCGCGGATCACGGCGGCCCGCGCGCCGGCCGCATCGCCGCGCCGCAGGGCATCCAGCACCGACAGATGGCCGTGACGGGGCCAGAGCAGCGGCCCCCGGACATACAGGTGACTGAGCAAAGGCCCGCACTGCATCCAGAGAATCTCGACCAGCCCGAGGAGCACCGGCATCCCGCCCAGGCGGCAGAGGCCGGAATGGAAGGCCTCGTTGGACTGGATGGCCGTGCCGAAATCCCGCTCCGCCTCGGCGGCGGCAAGCCGTTCATGGATGGCGGCCAGACGGTCGATCTGCTCCGCCCCCGCCCGTGAGGCCGCGGCCGCGGCCGCCTGGCCTTCCAGGTTGCAGCGCAGCGAACGGATCTCCAGGAATCGCGCGCGGTCGATGACGGGGACGAAGACGGTGCCGCGTTCGTCAAGTTGCAAGGCCTGCTCGGAAACCAGGCGCAACAGGGCTTCCCGCACCGGGGTGGCGCTGATGCCGAGTTGTTCCGCGAGCGGCCGCAGCAACAGCCTCTCGCCCGGCCGCAGGCGGCTGAGCATCAGCGCCGAACGGATGGCCTGATAGGCCTGCCCGCTCACACTGTCGCGGGAGATCCGGGTGAAGCCGGGATCCGCCTCCCGCCGGGGAGCGGCAGGCGGGACGGACCGCGTGTTCATGATTGACAGGCCCCGTGCGACATCCTCACTGTTATAACAAATGACGCATAACAAGTGTCATGACCAGGGAAGGACGTTGCCGATGACCAGGACGGGACGGGCCGGCACGGGCCCGCGCCATCCGCAGGCTCCGCGGACATAGGCGCGTGCTGTCCCTGCGCAAGCTGGCCGCCGGGCCAGGACTGGAACTGCGGGACGTGGCGCTGCCCCCGCCGCCGGGACCGGGCGAGGTCGGCATTCGCGTCGCCGCCGCCGGAATCTGCGGCAGCGACATCCATGCCTATGAATGGACGCCGGGCTACGACTTCATGGTGCCGCACCTGCCGCTGACCATGGGGCATGAGTTCGCCGGCCATGTCACGGCGGTGGGCGAGGGCGTCCAGGGCCTCACCATCGGCGATGCCGTCACCGCCTGGCCGACCATCGGCTGCCGCCAGTGCCGCGCCTGCCGTGAGGACCGGATGCAGGATTGCCAGGCGCGGCGCATCCTGGGCCTGCATTGCGATGGCGGCTTCGCGCCCCATCTCGTCGCCCCCGCCTTCAACTGCTTCCGCCTGCCCGCGGGTGTCGATGTCGCGCTGGGCGCGCTGAGCGAGCCGCTCTCGATCGCCGACAACGCGCTGCGCGTCGCCGAGATCGCGCCTGGCGACGCGGTTCTCGTGCTGGGGCCGGGGCCGATCGGACTGGGCATCGCCTGGATGGCGCAGCTTCGCGGCGCGCGCGTGCTGCTGGCCGGCTTCGACGACGCGCTCCGTCTCGCCTGCGCCGAACGCATGGGCATCCGGCACCGGGTCGATCTGCGCGACACGCCGATGGCCGAGGCGGTGCGGCAGGTCTTCGGCGAGGCGGTCGACCGGGTGATTGAGGCGACCGGCGTCACCACCTCCATCACCGAGGGGCTGTCGGTGCTGCGCTCCAGCGGCATCCTGGTGATCGCCGGCATCCATTCGCGACCACTGGAAGTTCCGGTCACGACGCTGGTGCGCAACAAGCACCAGCTCCGCGCGGCGCATGACACGACCCGCGACGCCTGGCCGCGCGTCCTGGCGCTGCTGGCCGATCCCGCCAACCGCGCGGCGCTGGAGGCGATGGTCACGCACCGCCTGCCGCTGCGCGAGGCAGCGCGTGGCTTCGAGATGGCGCGGCGGAAGGATGCGGTGAAGATCCTGCTGCGGCCGGACGAGGATTGAACAGCCGCGAAGAACGGCGGAACGGGGAGGAATCACGGGTATGAACGGAATGACGACACGCCGGTGGGCGCTGGGGCTGCTGTCCGGCGTCGCGATGATCGCGATGGGCAGCGCCCGGGCCGCAGCCGAGGTTCGCTTCGGTGCCCTCTATCCCTTCAGCGGCGAGCTGGCCGTGCTGGGTGACGAAAGCTGGCGCGGGCTGGAGCTGGCGGTCGAGGAGCGCAACGCCGCGGGCGGCGTGCAGGGCGAGAGGATCGTCCTGGTGCGCGGCGACGCGGTGGACAACAACCAGGCAGTGGCCGAGGCGCGGCGGCTGATCTCGGTCTCCGGCGTCAAGGCGATCTTCGGCACCTATTCCTCGGCCCGCGCGCAGGTGGCGAGCCAGGTGGCCGAGCTGGCGCGCATCCCCTACCTGGAGATGGGCGCGGTCTCGGACTCCATCACCGACCGCAAGTTCCGCTATCTGTTCCGCACCAACCCGACGGCCAGGGACATGGCCGAGCGCTCGATCGAGATGGTGATCAACGCCGTGGCGCCGGCCCATTCGGTGCAGCCCAAGGAGCTGCGCGTCGCCATCATCCATGAGGATAGCCTCTACGGCACCACGGTCGGGCGCTTCCAGGCGGGCTTCGCCAAGGAGCAGGGCCTCAACATCGTCGAGACGCTGCCCTATCCGGCCAATGTCGTGGACATGTCCGCGCTGATCCTGCGGCTGCAATCGGCCAAGGCCGATGTGGTGCTGCAGACCTCCTACCAGAACGACACGGTGCTGTTCTTCCGCCAGGCGCGCGAGGCCGGCTTCAGGCCACGCGCCATCATCGGCGGCGGCGGCGGCTACTCGCTGCGCGAGACCATGCAGGCGGTCGGCCAGGACGTCATGGACGGCGTGCTGAACATCGACTTCACGCAGATCGCCACCAACCCCAAGGCGGCGCCGGGCATCCCGCACTTCCTCGAGGCCTACCGCGCCAAGTACGGCATGGAGCCGCGCTCCGGCCACAGCCTCGGCAATTACGCCGGCGCCAAGATCTATCTTGAGGCCATCGACAAGGCGAAGTCCTTCTCGGCCGACGACATCGCCGCGGCGCTGCGCGCGCTCGACATCCCGGAAGGCCAGACCGCGGCGGGGTGGGGCGTGCGGTTCGGCGAGAACGGCCAGAACCAGCGGTCCAAGATGATGGGCCTGCAATGGCAGGACGGCAAGCTCGTCACCGTCTTCCCGTCCGAGGCGGCGGTCTCCGACCTGCGCCTGCGCCGCTGACAGCCCGCGCGCCTGGCAGCGCCCGGCCACGCCCAGCCAGGTCCCTTGGGGGAGACGTCATGCAAACCTTCCTGCAGCTCGTCATCAATGGCCTCATGCTGGGCGGCCTCTTCGCCATCATCAGCATCGGGCTGACGCTGATCTTCGGCATCATCCGGCTCGTGAACTTCGCCCATGGCGAGTTGCTGATGGTTGGCATGTACCTGACCTGGATCGGCACCAGCCAGCTCGGCCTGCACCCCTATGTGCTGGCGCCGCCGGTGGTGCTGGTGCTGTTCGTCATCGGCGTGCTGATCCAGCGTTTCATCCTGCAGCCTCTGCTCGACGCGCGCGACGCGCATGTGCAGATCTTCGCGACGGTCGGGCTGTCCACCGCCCTGATCAACCTGGCGCTGCTGGTCTTCGGCGCCGACCTCTACGCCACGCCCGCCCCCGGGGTGCGGGAGGCGATCCATTTCGGCCCCTTCCGCGTGCTGATCGGCCAGCTGGTCATGTTCGGCTGCGGCATCGCCGTCGTCGTCGCGCTGCACCTGTTTCTGGAGCGCAGCTATCTCGGCCGCGCCATCCGCGCGACCGCGCAGCATCGCGCGGCGGCGCAGCTCATGGGCGTCGACGTGCGCCGCATCTACATCGTCACCTTCGGCATCGGCGCCGCCTGCGTCGGGCTGGCCGCGGTGCTGGTGGCGCCGCTCTATCCGACATCGCCCACGGTCGGTACCTATTTCGTGCTGACCGCCTTCGTCGTCGTGGTGCTGGGCGGCATGGGCAGCCTGCACGGCGCCTTCGTCGGCGCGCTGCTGATCGGGCTGGTGGACAGTCTCAGTGCCTACTACATCGCGCCCGACCTCAAGGAGGTGGTGATCTTCGGCCTCTTCCTCCTGGTCCTGCTGGTGCGCCCGACGGGGCTCTTCGGCCTCGGGCGCGGCTCGGAGTGAACGGTATGGGCAGGCTCCTCGATCCCCGCACCGCCGCGGCCGCGCTCCTCCTCCTGCTGCTGCTGGCGGTGCCGCTTCTGGTGCAGGACGACTTCGTCTTCCACGTCTTCATCACCATCTGCCTCTATGGCGCGCTGGCGACGGCGTGGAACATCGTCGGCGGCTTCGCCGGACAGCTTTCCCTGGGACACGCCATCTTCTACGGCATCGGCGCCTATACGGCGGGTCTGCTGGTGCCGCTCGGCGTCTCGCCCTGGATCGGCATGCTCGCGGGCGCGGCCCTCTCGGCCCTGGTGGGCGTCGGCATCGGCCTGCCCTGCTTCCGCCTGCGCGGACCGTTCTTCGCGCTGGCCACCATCGCCTTCCTGCAGGTGATCCGGCTGCTGGCGCTGCATTTCACCGACCTGACCGGAGGCGCCGTCGGGCTGATGGTGCCGTTGCAGACCGGCTGGGCCTGGATGATCTTCTTCGAGCGCTGGCCGTCCATGCTGATCGCCTTCGGCCTGCTGGCGCTGACCCTGGCCGTCGCCGCCTGGGTCCGCCATGCCCGCTTCGGCTACTACCTGGTGGCGACGCGGGAGCGTGAGCCGGCCGCCGCGGCGGCGGGTGTCGACACGCTCCGGGTGCGGCTCCACGCCGTCGCGCTCTCCGCCGCGCTGACCTCGATGGTCGGCACCTTCCATGGCATGTACCTGACCTTCATCGAGCCGGAGGCGATGTTCTCCCTCGCCTTCTCGGTGCAGATCGCGATGTTCGCGCTGATCGGCGGCATCGGCACGGTGATGGGGCCGCTGCTGGGCACGCTGCTGGTCGTCCCGCTGACCGAGCTGGCGCGCGGCTGGCTCGGCGCCTCGGCGCTCGGCCTGCACGGCTTCGTCTATGGCACGGTTCTGGTGCTGATCGTGCTGTTCGTCCCCGATGGCCTGGTCGGGCTGATCCGCCGCAGGCCGAAGGCGCGCGAAGTGGAGGTGGCGGCGCCGGCCACCGTCCCGGCCGAGGCGGCTGCGCCCGTCCGGCGCGCCATCGGTGAGCCGATCCTGGTGGCCGAGCATCTCCATAAGCGCTTCGGCGGGCTCACCGTCACCGATGATGTCAGCCTCACGCTGCGCCAGGGCGAGGTTCTCGGCATCATCGGGCCGAACGGCGCCGGCAAGACCACGCTGTTCAACCAGCTTTCCGGCTTCCTCGCGCCGCAGAGCGGCATCGTGCGCATCCGCGCCGAGGAGGGGGGCTACATCACCCCCGGCACGCCGCACGGCTTCGCGCGGGCGGGCGTGGGGCGCACCTTCCAGATCGTCCAGCCCTTCGCCGCCATGACGGTGCTGGAGAACATCATGATCGGCGCCTTCCACAACCATCCCACCCATGCCGCGGCGCGGGAGAAGGCGCTGGAGGTGGCGCAGCGGATGGGGCTCTGGGCGCAGCGCGACGCCGAGGCGCGCTCGCTCACCATCGGCGGGCTGAAGCGGCTGGAGATCGCCCGCGTCATGGCGATGGAGCCACGCATCCTGCTGCTGGACGAGGTGATGGCCGGGCTCAACCAGACCGATGTGCGGCGCGCCATCCGGCTGATCGAGGACATCCGCGACAGCGGCGTCAGCATCATCGCCATCGAGCACGTCATGCAGGCCATCATGGCGCTGTCCGACCGCGTCATCGTGCTCAATTCCGGGCGGCTGATCGCGGAGGGCAGGCCGGCGCATGTGGTGCGCGACCCGACGGTGATCGAGGCCTATCTGGGCGAGGAGTTCGCGCATGCTCACCCTGCATGAGGTCCAGGCCGGCTATGGCCGCACCACCATCCTGCACGGCATCAGCGCCGAGGTGCGGGCGGGCGAGGTGGTCACCATCGTCGGCGCCAATGGCGCGGGCAAGACCACGACGCTGCGAAGCATCGCGGGCCTGGTGCGGCCGACCGCGGGGCGCATCACCTTCGAGGGCGAGGAGATCGGCCGCATGCAGCCGCATGAGGTTGTGGCGCGCGGCATCACCCTGATCCCCGAGGGGCGGCAGCTCTTTCCCTTCATGAGCGTGCGCGACAACCTCCGCATGGGGGCCTACACCCCGGCCGCGCGCGCGCGGATGCAGGAGACGCTGGAGGAGGTGCTGGACCTGTTTCCGCGCCTGCGCGAGCGGCTGGATCAGTACGGGGGTTCGCTCTCGGGCGGCGAACAGCAGATGGTGGCGATCGCCCGCGGGCTGATGGCGCGGCCGAAGCTGTTGATGTTCGACGAGCCCTCGCTGGGGCTGGCGCCGATCATCGTCCGCCAGGTCTTCGACGTGGTCGAGCGCATCGCCTCGACCGGTGTCACCGTGCTGATCGTCGAGCAGAACGTGTTCCGCACGCTGAGCATCGCCGACCGGGGCTATGTGCTGGAGAACGGCGCGATCGTCATGAGCGACACCGGCGCCGCGCTGCTGCGCGACGATCATGTGCGCCGCGCCTATCTCGGGATCTGAGGGGTGCCTCACTTCGCCCAGAGCCGGACGATCAAGAGCCGGACGATCAAGGGCCGGACCACCAGGAGAAGACAATGAGCGGGACCATCGCCGGACGCCCGAGCCATGCCGGGCAGATCGTGCTGGTGACCGGCGCCGGGCAGGGCATCGGCGCCGCCATCGCGGAGGGCTTCGGCCGGCGGGCCGCCGCGGTCGGCGTGCTGGATGCCTATGCGGAGCGGGCGGAGGAGGTGGCGGCGGCGATCCGTGAGGCGGGCGGGCGGGCCGAGGCCGTCGCCGCCGATGTCGCGGATTTCGACGCGCTGTCCATCGCCGTCACGGCGGTGCAGGCGCGGCTCGGCGGCGCCTTCACCACGCTGGTCAACAATGCCGGCATCTCGCCCAAGCATCAGGGCAAGGCGGCGCCGGTCTGGGAGATGGCGCCGGAGGAGTGGCAGCGCGTGGTGGGCGTCAATCTCAGCGGCTGCTTCAACACCATCCGGCTGCTGGCGCCGGCGATGCGCGAGGCCGGGCGCGGCACCATCGTCAACATGTCCTCCGTCGCCGGAAAGACCTATTCCAGCGTCGTCGGCGTGCACTACGCGGCGACCAAGGCGGGGCTGATCGGGCTGACCAAGCATCTGGCCGCCGAGCTCGGGCCGGCGGGCATCCGCGTCAACGCCATCGCGCCGGGCCGCATCGACACGCCGCTGATCCGCACCGTCGATGACAGCATGAACGCGGCGCAGGTGGCGGCGACGCCGCTCGGCCGCCTCGGCCTGCCCTCCGAGGTGGCCGATCTGGCGCTCTACCTCACCTCCGACGAAAGTTCCTTCATCACCGGCCAGACCGTCGATGTCGCCGGCGGGATCATGATGACGTGACGGGAGAGATCGCGGATTACATCGTCGTCGGCGGCGGCTCGGCCGGATGCGTGGTGGCGGCGCGGCTGTCGGAGGACCCCTCCACGCGGGTGCTGCTGCTGGAGGCGGGACCGGAGGACCGCGACCTGTGGATCCATGTGCCCGCCGGCTATGCGCGGCTGTTCGCCAGCGGGCGCTATGACTGGAAGTACGCGACCGAGCCGGAGCCCGCGCTCGAGGGCCGCAGCATCAACTGGCCGCGCGGCCGGGTGCTGGGCGGCTCCGGCTCGATCAATGGCCTGGTCTTCCTGCGCGGCTCGCCACGGGATTACGACCGTTGGGCGCAGGCGGGGGCGCGCGGCTGGGCCTATGACGACGTGCTGCCCTATTTCCGGCGGATGGAGGACTGGGCGGGGCCACCGGGAGAGACGCGCGGCAAGGGCGGGCCTCTGCCGGTCAGCCAGGTGGCGCGGCTGTCGGAGGGCGCGCGCGCCTTCATCGCCGCCTGCGAAAGCCTCGGCCTGCCGCGCAACGCCGACATGAACGACGGCGCGGTGGATGGCGTCATGCCGATCCAGATGAATGTGCGCGGCGGCCGGCGGGTCTCGACGGCGCGGGCCTATCTGCGCCCGGCGCGGCGGCGGCCCAATCTCCGTGTCGTCACCGGCATCGAGGCGCGGCGCCTGCTGGTCGAGCAGGGCCGCGCCATGGGTGTGCTGGCGCGCCGCGCCGATGGCACGGAGGAGACCTTCCGCGCCGCGCGCGAGGTGGTGCTCTGCACCGGCGCCATCGCCACGCCGAAGCTGCTGATGCTGTCGGGCATCGGCGACGGCGCCGATCTTGCCGCCTTCGGCATTCCCGTGCTGCGGCACAGCCCGGGCGTCGGGCGCAACCTTCAGGACCACCTGATCGCCCGCCTCGCCTTCCGCACCCGCCCCGCCGGCACGCTGAACGAGATCATGGCCAGCCGCCTCGGCCTGACCCGCACGGTGCTCGGCTACGCGCTGCGGCGCGACGGCCCGCTGGCGGTGGGAGCCACCGAGGCCACCGCCTTCGCGCGCGTGACGCCGGGCGCGGAGGAGGCGGAGGTGCAGTACCAGTTCATCAACTTCGGCCTGAACCCCGGCAGCTACGTGCTGCCGCCGCTGCCGGGGGTGATGATCAATTTCGGCCAGTGCCGGCCCGAGAGCCGTGGCGAGATCCGGCTGCGCGGCCCCGACCCGGCGGAGCCTCCGTTGATCCACGCCAACTATCTCGACGCGCCGCAGGACCAGCGCATCATGCTGGAGGGCGCGCGGCTCGGCCGGCGCATCGGCCGCGCCCCGCCCTTCGCCGGGCTGGTGCGGGAGGAAATCGCGCCGCCCGCCGGGCAGGACGATGACGCGACGCTGCTCGACCACATCCGCCGCACCGGCGGGACGGTCTATCACCCCTGCGGCACCTGTCGCATGGGGGCCGATGACGCCGCCGTGCTGGACCCTGAGCTCAGGCTGCGCGGCATCGCCGGGCTTCGCATCGCCGATGCCTCGGTGATGCCGCTGGTGCCGTCCTCGAACATCCAGCCGGCGGTGATCATGGTGGCGGAGAAGGCCGCGGACCTGCTGCGGCGCCCCTGATGCTTCCGATCCGGCCCGGCGCCGTCAGCCGCGCGCGGGGTCCAGCAGGGCCGCCACCCTGCCGGCCAGCTCGTTCTGCCGGAAGGGCTTGCGAAGCAGGGGCAGGCCCTCCGGCAGCAGCTCGGGGTCGGCATAGCCGGTCAGCACCAGCAAGGGCAGGCAAGGATATGTCGCCCGCAGCCGGCGGGCCAACTCGACACCGCTCATGCCGGGCATCACGAGATCGGTCACCACCAGGTCGCAGCCCGCGCCCTGCTCCAGCGTGGCCAGGGCGGCCTCGCCGCTGGGCACCTCCGTCACCTGATGGCCCAGATCTGTTAGGAAAGCCGTGGTGATGCTGCGGACCCCGGGATCGTCATCCACCACCATGATCCTGGCGCGCGCCGCCCCCGCCGCCGGCTGGCCATCCTCTTCCTTCGCCTCGGCCCGTGGCCGACGGGCGCGGGGCAGGAGCAATTCGACCGTGGTCCCCCGCCCCGGCTCGCTGCTGAGCAGGGTGGTGCCCCCCGACTGGCGGCTCAGCCCATAGACCATGGACAGGCCCAGGCCGGTGCCCCGCCCGACCTCCTTGGTGGTGAAGAACGGCTCGAAGGCCTGGCGCAGGACGGCGGGCGCCATGCCCGCCCCGTCGTCTGTGACCGCGATGGACACGTAGTCACCGGAGGGCAGGTCGGCGGCCTCGCCGTCCGCCAGGCTGACATTACGCGTCGAGATGGTGATGGTGCCGCCCTGCTCCATGGCGTCGCGGCTGTTGATGCAGAGGTTGAGCACGGCGAGGCTCAGCTGCTCGGGATCGACCATGGCCTGCCAAAGCTCCGGCGCCAGGTGCCAGCGCAGCCCGATCCCGTTGCCGATGCTGCGCTGGATCAGATCCTCGGTGTCGCGCAGGAGGCTGTCCACCACGGTCGGCTGCAGCTGGAGATCCCGCTTGCGGCTGAAGCTCAGCAGCCGCTGCGTCAGGGAGGAGCCGCGCTCCGCCGCCATGATGGCGTTCCGCAGCAGCCGCTGGCGCCGGCTGTCCCCATCCTCGATGCGCGTCAGGAGCTCGAGCGTGCCGAGGATGGCGGTCAGCAGATTGTTGAAGTCGTGCGCCACGCCGCCGGCCATGGTGCCCAGCGCTTGCATCTTCTCGGACTGATGCAGGCGCTGCTCCAGGTTGCGCTGGTCGGTGATGTCCTGCTCCAGAACGGCCAGATGCGTGATCTGGCCGCCGCGGTTGCGGATCGGCGTGCGGGTCACGCGCACCCAGCGCGTCATGCCATCCTGCTGCCGCTGCTCCACCTGCTCCGCCGGCAGGCCGCTCTCCAGCGCCGCCGCCTCGGCGGCGAGCAGGGCCTCCCGGGCCGGCGGGTCGAGCATATCCGCCTCCCGGCGATGCAGGCATTCCTCCACGCTGCGTCCGAGGGACTGGGCCTTGGCCGCGTTGAGGCGGACGAACTCGCCTGCCTCATCCTTGAAGCTGACCGCCGCCGCGGAGCTGGCCATCAGCCCCTGCAGCAGGGCCTGTTCCGTCTCCAGCGCCTGCGCCAGCCGGTAGCGCGACACGGCGCCGCGCACCATGCTGAGCAGGCCGGCGGGCTCCCAGGGCTTCGGCGCGTAGCCGGCGATGCGGCCGTTGTTCACCGCGTTGATCACCGCCTCGAGGTCGGCATAGCCGCTCAGCAGCAGGGCTTCCGCGGCAGTGATCTCGCGCGCGCGCGCCAGGAACACGTCGCCCGGCATCTCCGGCATGCGCTGATCGGAGATGATGACATGCACCCGCGGCTCGCGCGCCAGGATCTCCAGCCCCTGCGCGCCCGAGCCGGCGGTCAGTACGCGGAACTCATCCTCGAGGAGATCCGAAAGGGCGACGAGGATCTCCTGCTCGTCGTCGACCAGCAGGATCGTCGCCGGACTGCGATCAGGCATGCTCGGCCGCCGTGTCCGGCTCGCGCGGCACGCTGATCAGGAAGCGCGCGCCGCCGGACTCGCCGTCATCGACAAGGATGGTGCCGCCATGCGCCTGAATGACGTTGTAGGCGATGGCCAGCCCGAGGCCGGTGCCCTGGCCGACCGCCTTGGTGGTGAAGAAGGGCTCGAAGATGCGGTCGCGCATCGCCTGCGGCACGCCCGGCCCGGTGTCGGTGATCTCGATCTGGTAGTCGCGC
This sequence comes from Teichococcus aerofrigidensis, assembly GCF_054073225.1. Classification (NCBI taxonomy): domain Bacteria; kingdom Pseudomonadati; phylum Pseudomonadota; class Alphaproteobacteria; order Acetobacterales; family Roseomonadaceae; genus Roseomonas; species Teichococcus aerofrigidensis. Next base: position 7,476 of record NZ_JBSXMU010000064.1, on the reverse strand, counting down.
ATGTCGTTCCGGGTGGTGATGGCGATGGTCCCCCCCTCGGGCATGGCATCGGTGGCATTGCTGATGATATTCATGACCACCTGGTTCAGAAGCGCGGGGGAGCAGCAAAGCTCCGGCACGGCCGTGTAGTGGCGCTGGACGATGACACGGTCGCCCAGCTTGTGTGCCAGCAGCGCCAGCACCGTGTCCAGGGCATCGGGGACATTCACAACCCGGAAGGCGTCCTCCTGGCGCGAGAACTTGCGCAGATTCACCACCACCTCCTGGATGCGGCGCAGCCCCAGCGCCATGGCGCCGACGCGCTCCCGGCAGCGGAGAAGCTGCGGCCGCCCCTCGGCCGCCTCCGGCATCGTCGCCTCGATCTGGCCGAGCAACCGCTCCACCGTGCCCTGATGCGCCAGGATGAAGGCCAGGGGATTGTTGATCTCATGCGCGATGCCGGCCACCAGCTCGCCGAGCGAGGCCATCTTGGCGGCCTGGACCAGCTTGGTCTGGGTGTCCCGCAATTCGCGGTTGGCGCGCTCCAGGGCCTCGGCCAGCGCGGCCTTGGCCTGGGCGGCGGCAGCCTCGGCGCGGGCCCGCTCCACGGCCGTCAGCCGCGCCCGGCTCTCCTCGGCGGCACGCCGGTCCTCCTCCTGCAGCATCTTGCGGCGCAGGGCGGCGTTGATCCGCAGGACCAGAACCTTGGCATCGGCGGAGGCGGGGATGATGTCGTCCGCCCCGGCCTCGTAGGTGCGGGCCATGGCCTCGTGCCCGGCCGGGTCCTCGGCGCCCAGGGTGATGATCTGGAAGCCGGCGCCGGCGCCGGGGTCGCGCAGCGCGCCCAGGCGGCGGCAGAGGTCCGCGGCCTCCCCGCCCTCCTGCGGCATGCCGAAGACCACGCCGTCCCACCGGTCGCGCTGCTCCGCCACGGCCGCCAGGGCCGCCTCCGGCCGGGCAAAGGGCGTGACCTCGTGGCCGCTACGCTCCAGCAGGCCGGTGAGATAGCTCCGGTAGGTCGGGCTTTCATGCAGCACCAGCAGGCGGGCGCGGCGGAACGGCGCGGCGGCCGTCTCCGGCGCCGCCGATGCGGTCCGCTGCCGCAGCAGCGCGCGGATGCGCGGCAGCAGCATCTCCGGCGCCGCCGACTTCGCCACATAGGCATCGGCGCCGCTCTCCAGCCCCTGCCGCTCCAGGTCGCCCTCGCGCGCCTCGGTCAGCATCAGGACGGGGATGGCGCGGGTCCGGCTGTTCAGCCGGATCTGCCGCACCAGCTCATCGCCATTGATCCCCGGCAGATGATAGTCGGCGATGACCAGCGCCGGCAGCGGGCCGTTCAGCGCCTCCAGCGCCAGCTCGGCGGTGGCCACGCGGCGCACCGGGAAGCCGTGGCCCTCCAGCATGTGGCGCATCTGCAGTGCCTGGGTCTCGGAATCCTCGACCAGCAGCAGCGGCCCGGCGGACTCGCTCATGCCCCCCGCCCCCGCGCCATCTGCGCCAGGCGTGGCCCGATCAGCGGCAGCGGCAGGCTGAGACAGGAGGCGCCCAGCCGCACCGCCGCCGCCGGCATGCCGTAGACCACCGCCGTGCTCTCATGCTCGGTGAGGGTGAAGCCGCCGGCCTGGCGCAGCTCCGCCAGACCCAGCGCGCCATCCTCGCCCATCCCGGTGAGCAGCACGCCGACGGCACGCGGCCCCAGCGCCGCCGCGACCGAGCGGAACAGCAGGGTGGCGGAGGGGCGCTGGCTGGCCAGCGGACGCCCGGCGCTGACCTGCATCAACCCGCCCGGGCCGAGGAGGAGATGCCGGTCGCCGGGGGCCACGTGGACATGGCCGGGGCGCGGCGCCTCGCCATCCCGCGCCAGGCCGACCTTGAGCGGGACCAGCCCATCCAGCCATTGCGAGAAGCCCTCCATGAAGGCGCCTCCCATATGCTGCACCAGCAGCACCGGCAGCGGGAAATCCGCCGGCAGCGCGCCCAGCACCTGGGCCAGGGCCGGCGGCCCGCCGGTGGAGGCGGCGATGGCCAGCAGGCGCGGCGCCTCCGGCTGCGGCGCCGGAACCGCCTCCGGCCGGAGAACGGGGCCCGGCGTGACGCCACGGCGGCGGATGACCGGCACCTGGCTCATGATCGAGAGCTGGGTACAGATGGTCTCGGCGATGCGGTCGTGGCCACCGCTCTCCATCCCCACCGGCTTCTCGACCACCGCCAGGGCCCCGGCGCGCAGCGCGTTCATGGAGATCCGCAGCGAGGCATCCTCGACGCTGTCGGCGATGACGACGATGGGTGTCGGCTGCTCCGCCATGATGCGGCGGGTCGCCTCCAGCCCATCCATGCCGGGCAGGCGGATGTCCATGGAGATCACGTCGGGGCGGATGCGCGGCAGCTCGCGCAGCGCCTCCTCGGCCGAGCCGACCGCGGCGACCAGGCTGAGGCGCGGATCGCGCGAGACGATATGCGCCAGGAGGCGGCGCACCACCGCGGAATCCTCGACGATCATGACGCGGGCGGGCGCGGAAAGGCTCAAAGCAACTGTCCGATGGTCGAGAGCAGTTCGCGCTGGTCGAACTTCTGCTTGGTCAGATAGGCATTGGCGCCGAGTTCGAGACCGCGCCGGACATCCTCGGGATCCGCCCGCGAGGTCATCAGGATCACCGGCATGGCGGCCAGCCGGCGGTCGGCGCGCATGGCCTGCAGCAGCGCGAAGCCGTCCATGCGCGGCATCTCGACATCCGCCACCACCAGGTCGGGCACCGCGTCGCCGCGCAGCAGGTTGAGCGCGTCGAGCCCGTCCACGCTCAGCAGGACGCGGTAGCCCTGCGCCTCCAGAATGCTCTTCTCCAGCGTCCGCGTCGTGATGGAATCATCCACCACCAGGATGGTGGCCGCCGCGGCCGGGGCAGGACCCTGCGGCGCCAGGCTGAGACCGGCGGCGGCCAGCCGGCCTTCCTCGCGCAGCCAGCGGCCGATCAGCGCCTCGGGGCTCAGCACCGGCACGGGCGCCGCATTGTCCCGCAACGCCACCCCCATGAGGAGGCTGGCGGCGCCGGCGTCGAAGGGCGCGTCCAGCCCCTCGACGGTCAGTTCCTGCACATCCCACAGGCGGTCCACCGCCAGGGCGCAGCGCCGCTCGCCACTGCGCAGCAGCACGGCCTGGATGTGATCGGCCTCGATGGGGATGGGGAGCGCGGGCTGGTCCAGAAGAAGGGGCAAGGCCATGACAGGGGCGATAACGTCCCGACCCTCGATTCCGATGCGCGCGATGCTGCGGCCCTCGACCTTTTCCAGCCCATCGGCCCGCAGCCGCAGCAACCGCTCCACCCCATGCCCCGGCAGGCCGTAGATCCGCCCGGCGACCTCCACCAGCAGCACCGGCTGGCGCGCCGCGGACAGCGGCAGGGCCAGTTCCACCTCGGTTCCCCAGGGGCGGCGGGGCCGCATCCGCGCGGTGCCGTGCAGGCGCCGTGCCGCCTCGGCCACGACAGAAAGGCCGATGCCGCGGCCGGAAAGCCGATCGACCGCGGCAGCGGTGGAGAAGCCGGGCTCGAAGACCAGCGACAGCAGGTGGTCGGCCGGCGGCGGCGGCGCATCCGCCGGGCGCGGTGGCAGCAGGCCCTGGCGCACCGCCACGGCCTCGATCCGCGCCAGATCCGGGCCCCGCCCGTCATCGAAGACGGTCAGCAGCAACAGGCCGCCACGGATCCGCAGCCGCAGCCCGATCTCGGCGGCTGCGGGCTTGCCGGCGCGGCGACGATCGGCGTCGCTCTCGAGGCCGTGGCCCACGGCGTTGCGCAGCAGGTGGGTGACGGGGTCCTTCAGCGCCTGCAGCAGCCGGCGGTCGGCCTGCAGGTCCAGCCCTTCCAGGCGCAGCAACGCCTCCGTCCCCGCCTCGCGCGCCAGGTCGCGGGCCATCGGGCCGAGGCCGCCCAGCACCGTCTCGGCGGACACCAGGGCGATGCGCTCCACCTGACGGCGGAGCTCGGCCAGCGACGCATCCTCCGCCGCTACCGCCGCGCGCTGCTCCCGCCCGAGCCGCGTCGCCTGGCGCAGGGCGCGGTCCAGCGCCCGGTCCAGCTCCGCCATCTGCTGGCCCCCCGCTCCGGGCCCGCCGGCGCCGCGCCGGGCGGCTTCCCAGCCGCGCCGCAGCCCGCGCAGCTCGGCCTCCAGGGCGGCCAGGCCGGCCTGCAGGGAATCGCGGTGCTGCAGGCCGGCGGCCAGCGCATGCACCGCGCCGGACAAGGCATCGAGCTGGCTGGCACGCAGGCGCAGATAGTCCGGCCCCGTCACGACCTCGGCCGGGTGCACCGGGGCCAGAGCCGGAGTCGGGGCCAGAGCCGGGGTCGGGGGCAAGGGCGGGGCCGGCGCCGCCCCGGACCGCGGTGCCTCGCCCGGCCCGGCCTTGGCGCCCAGCACGCCGTCCAGGGCGCCGAGCGCGGCGGTGGGCCGGGGCGCCGCGCCGCCCGTCGCATCCAGCGACGCCACCTGGCTCTCCACGCCATCCAGCCCGGCCCGCAGCGCCGCGACCACCTCCGCCGACAGCGCCAGGCCGCCTTCCGAGACGCGGCTGAGAACCGCCTCCAGGCGGTGCGCCAGCTCCTCGACGGCAGGCAGATCGACCGCCCGCGCCGCGCCCTTCAGGCTGTGCGCCCGGCGGAACATGTCCCGCAGGTCATAGGGCTCGCCGGCGCTGGCCGCCATCAGGCCGGCGCGGATCGCATCGAGATGCTCGCGATGCTCGGCGGCGAAGGCGGCGAGAAGCTCCTGGCGGAAATCGTTCATGGGCTCAGGCGGCGGTCATTCTCGAACGGGCTCTCACAGGCGGTACCGGTCGGAGAGCGTCACCAGCTGCTGGGAGAGCTGCGACAGGTTGCCCGCCGCCATGTCGAGCTGCCGGGTGCCGGCAGCCGTCTGCTGGCTGGCCTGGCGGATGTTCTGCAGCGCGCTCATCACCTGCTCGATGCCGAGCTGCTGCTGGTTGGTGCTGGCGACGATCTGCTGGAAGGTCTGCACGCTTTCCTGGATCCGTCCGGTGATCTCGGTGATCGTCGCATGGGTGACGCCGGTGCGCTCGCGCCCGGCGGCGACGCGCTTCACCGCCTCCTCGGTCGACATGACGGAGGCGTTGATGCCGCGCTGGATGTCGCCCAGGATCGAGCGCACCTGGTTGGTCGCGTCCTTCGCCTGGTCGGCCAGGGTCTTCATCTCTCCGGCGACCACGGCGAAGCTGCGTCCCTGCTCGCCCGCCGCCGCCGCCTCGATGGCGGCGTTCAGCGCCAGCAGGTGCGAGCGCTCGGAGATGTCGTTCACCGTGGCGATGATCTCGCCCACCGCCTGGGTCTTCTCCGACAGCGCGACGATGTGGCCGGCGACCGCCTCGGCCTGCTCGCGGATCGCGTCCATGGCGCGCACCGTCTCGTCGACCGCGACGAGGCCCGCGGTCGAGGTCTGCGCCGTGGCCTGGGCGGAGGCGATCACCTCCTGCGCCCGCTTGCCGATCTGGCCGCCGGAATGGGTGATCTCGTCCACCGTGGCGGCGGTTTCCTGCACGGCGGCCAGCTGCTCCTCGACGCTCGCCGCCTGCTCCTGGGTGCTGGCGCGGATCTCGGCGGCGGCGGCGTTCAGGTTCTCCGTCGCGTCCCGGCTCTGCCGCGCGAGCTGCCGCAGCCCCTCCACCATGCCGTTCAGCTCGACCCCGAGGCGGCGCAGCTCGGCCGGCCCGTCCTCCGCCGCGCGCCCGCCGAGGTCGCCACGCCCGACCTGCTCCACGAAGGTCATGAGCTTGGCCAGCGGGCGGGCGATGGAGCGACGGATCATCAGCGTGACGGCGATGCCGAGCAGCAGCGCGCCGAGCAGCATCAGCAGGACCGAGACACGGCTCTCCTCGTAGATGTCGAGGCTGGCGCGCTGGCCGGTGACGACGATCTCGTTGAGCGTCTCCTGGATCTGCTGCAGCAGGACCGTGAACTCGGTATGGACATTGAGCAGGCTGGCGCCCTCCGCCGCCACGGCGGACAGGTCGTCGGCGCGGATCGCCTGGAACTGTTCGCCGCTGAACTCGCGCAGCTGCCGCAGCACGGACCCCGCCTGGGCCAGCTGCTGGCTGATCCGCTGCCAGCCCTCGCGCCGCTCGCGGGTGATGGCCGTGGCGATGTTCTGGGCGGCCAGGCTCTGCATCTCGCCCAGCACGCGCTCGGCCTGGCTGGCGTGGCGCGGCCAGGCCTGCTGCGGGTTCTCGCCCTCCACCGGCTGCTCCAGGCGGCGCACCAGGAAGCGGGCCACGGTGCGGCTGCGCGTCTCCTGCATCCGCGCCTCGGTCTCCTGCAACAGCAGCAACTGGCGCAGCATGGCGACGTCACGGGTGACGACGATCTCGGAGGACTGCGTCACCACGCCGATCTGGTGCAGGCCATAGGCGCCGAGGCCGACCAGCAGCAGCGTCATGGTGGCGAAGCCGAGGAGGATGCGGTTGGCGATGCTCAAGTCTCGGCCTCCGGGGCAGCATGGCTCTGCGCCAGATAGGGGCGCAGCAGGTGGTGGGGATCGATCAGCGACATCACCGGCCGCCGGCCGGCGGGCAGTTCGCCGGCCAGCTCGGCCGGCAGGGGCGCATGGGCGGTGACCGGCGTGGCGGCATCCTCCGCCGCCAGGAAGGGCAGCGCCGCCGGCAGCCGGGCGAGGCCGAGCGCGCGGTCCACCCGCAGGGCGAAGCGGCGCGGGGTGTGGCGCAGCAGCAGCAGATGCCCCCCCGCCGGGGCGGCGCCCGCGGCGCCCCGGCTCAGGGCGGCGGCCAGGTCGAGGACATTGAACAGCATGCCGCCCTGGCCGCAGACGCCCAGCATGGCCGGCGGCGTCCCCGGCAGCGGCGCGCAGGGCACGAAACTCAGGATACGGAGCACCGCATGCAGCGGCAGGGCGCAGAACTCCTCGCCCAGGCCACAGGCCAGCACGGCGACGCTCGGCTGCGCGCGGCTGCCGGCGGCGCGGCCGGCCAGGGCCCGGGTGCGCTCCTCCAGCAGGCGTTCGGCCTGGCGGCGCAGTCCCGGCAGCGGCGAGAGCCCGCCGGGCATCAGCGGGCCGGGCCTGCGGGAGGAGCCTCGAGATGCAACCGCACCAACTCCCTCAATTGCCTGGCCGTCATGCCGTCCCCTTCCTCCAGCGGCGTGGCGGCGGGCAACTCCCGGGCCAGGCGCGCGGCCGTGGCCAGGGCGCGCCGGCCGGCCATCTGGCGGCCCTCATCTAGCAACAACAGCCCCAGCTGGTAATGGGCCATGGGAAAATCGCCCTTGAGGTAGAGCGCGTCACGGAAGGCGCGCTCCGCCTCGCCGGGCTGGCCGAGGCCACGGGCGATCAGCCCCTTGTAGTAGTGCGGCGCTGGCCGGATCGGCTGCTGCGCCAGCACCGTCTCGCAGGCTGCGCGGGCGGCCGGCAGGTCTCCCGCATCGGCCAACTGGCGGACGCGCCGGAGCGCCACCTCCGCATCCTCGCGCGCCGCCGCGC
>NZ_JBSXMU010000063.1:0-21998 GCF_054073225.1 Teichococcus aerofrigidensis | reverse complement strand
CGGCCGCCCGGCGCCAGGCCGCGTCCGGCAGGGCCGCCCGCCCGATCGCCAGCGCCGGGCCCGACACCGCCCAGGGGCCGAGCGCCGCGCGGATCGCCATCGCCCGTTCGGGCGCGGCCAGGGCGAAGCCCAGTCGCAGCCCGGCCAGCCCGTAGCTCTTGCCGAAGGACCGCAGCAGGATCAGCGCTGGGTGCGGCAGCAGCGCGGCGGCCGGCTCCGCCTCGCCGGGCTCCAGGTCGGCGAAGGCCTCGTCCACCACCAGCAGCCCGCCCCGCTCCGCCATGCGGTCGGCCAGGGCCCACAGGGCGGCGCGCGGCAGGCGGCGACCATCGGGGTTGTTGGGATTGCAAAGCAGGGCCGCGCCGCCGCCCGCCAGCGCGGCGGCCTCCTCGACCTCCTCGACCACCGTGCCGGCGGCGCGCCAGCAGGCGGCGTGCTCGGCATAGGTCGGCCCGAGGACGCGCAGCCGGGGTTGCGGGAACAGTCGCGGCAGCAGCTGGATCAGCAGCTGCGTGCCCGGCGCCGCCGCGACCATCGCGGGGTCGGCGGCGCCATAGGCCGCGGCGGCCACGGCCCGCAGCGCCGCCTCGGCCTCCGGCTCGGGCAGGCGCGTGAAGGCCGTGGGCGGCAGGGGCGGCAGCGGCCAGGGGACGGGGTTGATCCCGGTCGAGAGATCCAGGAAGGGCTCCGGCGCGCCGGGAAAGCGCCGCCGCGCCGCGTCCAGCCGCCCGCCATGTTCCAAGCCATCCCGCGTCATGTTAGCCCCCCTTCCCGCGCCATGATCCTTCCCCCGCCCCCCGACTCGCTGCTGATCCTGGCCGGGGCGCTGCTCGCCGAGGCGGCTCTCGGCTACCCCAGGCCGCTCTTCGCCGCCATCCGCCATCCGGTGGTCTGGATGGGCGCGCTGATCGGCGGGCTGGACCGCCGGCTCAACCGGGAGGACCTGTCCTTCCGCCGCCGGCGCCGCCGCGGCGTGCTGGCGGTGGGCCTGCTGCTCCTGGCCTGCGGCCTTCCGGCCCTGCTGCTGCAGGCGGCGATCCTGGCCGGGCTGCCGAAGCCGGCGGCGCTCGGCCTGCTGGCCCTGCTCGCCGCCAGCCTGCCGGCCCAGCGCAGCCTGCACCAGCATGTGCTGGCGGTGGCCGAGGGGCTGGAGGACGGCGGCCTGGAGGGCGGACGGGCCGCGGTCGCCATGATCGTCGGCCGCAACCCCGAGACGCTGGACGAGGCGGGGGTCTGCCGCGCCGCCATCGAGAGCCTGGCGGAGAACTTCTCCGACGGGGTGGTGGCGCCCGCCTTCTGGCGGGGCGCCGGGGGCCTGCCGGGCGCCGTGCTCTACAAGGCGGTGAACACGGCGGACAGCATGATCGGCCATCGCTCGCCCCGACACGAGGCGTTCGGCTGGGCCGCGGCGCGGCTCGACGACGGGGTGAACCTTCCCGCCTCCCGCCTCGCCGCGCTCTGGCTCGTCCTGGCCGCCTGGCTCTCCCCCGGCTTCGACGCGGCGGGCGCCTGGCGGGCGGTGCGCCGGGATGCCGGCCGCCACCGCTCGCCCAATGCCGGCTGGCCGGAGGCCGCGATGGCCGGCGCGCTGGGCCTGCGCCTCGCCGGACCGCGCGTCTATGGCACGGAGCGGGTCGAGGACGCCTGGATGGGCGAGGGACGCGCCCGGGCCGGGGTGGAGGACCTGCGGCGGGCCCTCCTGCTGTACCGCCGGGCCTGCAAGCTGCAGCTCCTGGCGGTACTGGGGATGGTTGCCCTGCTGGTGGGATGACTCATGCAGCAGAGACCTCGCCATTTATTCGAAGTAAATACCAACAAACAAACGCCATTACCCTAGAAATCATGTCATGTAACAATCAGAAATTTCGAAATTCCGTCACCTCGTCTGCATTGCACCGCACCAAGTCAGAGATTTGACGGGATCATGCTGAAGAGTTCTTTGCTGTATATTTCAAGTAATAGCCAAATTATACGCGTTCAGTTCATGAATTTTGGCATTCATGCCCGAATTTTCTTGAAATCGGGCAACGGATGCAACAAGTTTGCCGCTCCGCAACATCGAGCGAGTGACCATCCATAGCGGCCGTGTGCCGCCTCACCCGATCCTGTCCATCGCGGCGCCATGCCGCCCCAGCAATGGAGGGCCCATCCGTGGACGCCAACGGAGCCGCCATGCCGAGTGTCGATCTTCATGAACCGCTGCCCTATGCGCGCGTCACCGTCATCGGCGGCGGGGCCTGGGGCAGCGCCCTGGCGCTGACCGCGCACCGCGCCGGCCGCCACACCAGCCTCTGGGTCCGCGAGGCCGATGCCGTGGCCGAGATCGCCAGCACCCGCCGCAACCCCTTCCTCCCCGACCATCCCCTGCCGCGCGACCTCCGCGTCACCGGCGCGCTGTCCGACGCCCTCGACGGCGCCGGGATGGCGATCCTCGTCATCCCCTCCCAGCATCTGCGCGCCGTCGCCGCCCGCGTCGAGGCGCTGCTGCCCGAGGGCGTGCCGGTGGTGGTCTGCGCCAAGGGCGTCGAGGCTGATACCGGCGCGCTGATGACCCAGGTCATCGCCGAGGAGATGCCGGGGCGGCCGCAGGCCGTGCTGTCCGGCCCCTCCTTCGCCGCCGAGGTGGCGGAGAACCAGCCGACCGCCGTGACCATTGCCGCTCCCGCCGGCCCCGGCCTGTTCAGCGGCGACCACCTGGCCGCCCGCGTCGCCGTGACGCTGGCCAGCGAGACCTTCCGCCCCTACCTCTCGGACGACCCGGTCGGCGTCGAGGTCAGCGGCGCGGTGAAGAATGTGCTGGCCGTCGCCTCCGGCATCATCGCGGGGCGCGGCATGGGCTCGAACCCGCGCGCCGCCCTGCTGGCCCGCGGCCTGGCCGAGATCAGCCGCCTCAGCGTGGCCCTCGGCGGCCGCGCCGAGACGGTGCTGGGCCTCTCCGGCGCCGGCGACGTGATGCTGACCTGCTCCTCCGAGCAGTCGCGCAACTTCTCCTTCGGCAAGGCGCTGGGCGAGGGTCATGCCCCGGCGAAGGGCCGCGCGGTGGTCGAGGGCGTGGCCAATGCCCGCTCGGTCCTGGCGCTCGCCCAGCGCCTCGGCGTGCCGATGCCGATCTGCGAGGCGGTGGACCGCATCGTCCATCACGGCCTCCCGATCGACCGCGCCATCGCCGCCCTGCTGACCGGCCCGCTGCGCGCCGAGCCGCGCGCGCTGGAGCACCGCGCCAGCATCGCCCATCCGGCCATCGCCGTGCCGCGCGCGGAGCGCGTCTTCGCATGAGGCCGGTCGCGGGGACCATCAACCTGGTGCTGGCGACCGACCTCGACGGCACTTTCCTGGGCGGCAGCGAGGCGGAGCGCCGCGCGCTCTACGAGGAGCTGCGCGCCCGTGACGACGCGCTGCTGATCTTCGTCACCGGCCGCGACCGCGACTTCCTGCGCCGCCTGGTGGAGCAGCCCGGCATGCCGCGCCCGCACTATGTCATCGGCGATGTCGGCACCTCGGTCTTCGACGGCGCCGACTTCGCGCCGATCGCCACGCTCGAGGCCGAGATCGTGGCGCGCTGGGACGATGCCGGCGACCGCGTGCGCGCCCTGCTGGCGGGGGAGCCCGGGCTGGAGCTGCAGCCCACGCCCTTCCGTCACCGCGTCAGCTACTACTACGATCCGGCCCGGCTGCGGGCGGAGACGGTGGCCAGGATCGAGGCCGCCGGCTTCGACTGCATCACCTCGGCCGACACCTTCCTCGACGTGCTGCCGCGCGGCATCGCCAAGGGCCCGACCCTGCTGCGGCTGGTGCAGGCGCTCGGCCTGCCCGCCGGCCGCGTGCTGGCGGCGGGGGACACGATGAACGACCTGTCGCTGTTCGAGACCGGGCTGAAGGCCGTGGCCGTCGGCAATTCCGAGCCGCGCCTGCGCGCCGCCCTGCCCGAAACGCCCCAGGTGTACCGCGCCCGCGGCCATGGCGCCGCCGGCATCGCCGAGGCCATCCGGCACTTCAACCTGCTTCCGGAGGTGGTGGCATGACCCAGACGAAGTCCTCTCTCCTCATCGTCTATCATCGCCAGCCCTACGAGGAGGTGGTGGTCGAGGGACGCACCGAGTTCCGCCCCAACCGCAGCCCGAACGGCATCGTTCCGACGCTGAAGTCCTTCTTCCGCCGCACCGATCCCGGCGCCGGCGCCTGGGTCGCCTGGAAGCTCGCCAAGCCCGGCGAGAGCTTCGAGCGCGTCGTGCACATCGACGACGTGAACGGCGGCTACGAGGTCTCGCGCCTGCCGCTGACGGCGGAGGAGGTGGAGAGCTTCTATCACGTCACCTCCAAGGAGGCGCTGTGGCCGGTGCTGCACTCCTTCCCCTGGCTGTTCAGCTACGACAACGTGGACTGGGACACCTTCCGCGCGGTGAACCGCAAGTTCGCCGAGGCGGCGGCGGCGCAGGCGGCGGATGACGCCGTCATCTGGATCCACGACTACAATCTCTGGCTGGTGCCGGCCTATCTGCGCGCGCTGAAGCCGAAGGCGCGCATCGCCTTCTATCACCACACCCCCTTCCCGGCGGCGGATGTCTTCAACATCCTGCCCTGGCGGCAGGAGATCCTGGACAGCCTGCTGTGCTGCGACCAGGTGGGCTTCCACATCCCGCGCTACGCCCGCAACTTCGCCGAGCTGGCGCGCAGCGGCGCGGGGGCCGAGATCACCGAGACCCGCCCGGTCGATCCCGCCTTCGGCGCCATGGGCCAGGCGCTTTCGGAGCCGGACATGCCGGTGCGGCTGCGTGCCGGCGGCCGCGACGTGGCGCTCGATTCCGCCCCCGTCGGCACCGACGCCGGGCTGATCCGCGAGGTGGTGCGCCGGCCCGAGAGCCGCGCCCTGCAGGCGGAGATCCGCGAGGGCCTGGGCGGCCGCCGCATGATCATGGCGGTCGGCCGCACCGACTACACCAAGGGCATGGTCGAATCCCTGCAATCCTTCGAGCGGCTGCTGGAGCGCCGGCCGGGGCTGATCGGCGAGGTCAAGCTGGTCGTCACCTCGGTGCGCGCGGCGACGGCGATGAAGATCTATGACAGCACCCAGCGCGACATCGAGGCACTGGTCGGCCGCATCAACGGCCGCTTCTCCAAGCTCGACTGGACGCCGGTGGTGCTGTTCAGCAACTCGATCCCCTTCGAGACGCTGCTCTCCTACTACCACGAGGCGGATATCTGCCTGACCACGCCGCTGCGCGACGGGCTGAACCTGGTGGCCAAGGAGTATGTCGCCGCCAAGGACCGCACGGCGGGCGCGCTGGTGCTCTCGGAGTTCGCCGGCTGCGCCGTGGAACTGCCGGATGCGGTGCTGACCAATCCCTATTCCCGGCGCAACCTCGACCGCGCGCTGGACGAGGCGCTGGACATGCCGGAGGCGGAGGCGGTGAGGCGCATGCGGCGCATGGACGATGCCGTGCACGGCTGCGACATCGCCTGCTGGGCGGACCATGTCTTCGCCGGCTTCGGCAGGCTCGGCCTGCCCGATCCGGCCGCGCGGGCCCTGCCCGTCGCGGCGGAGTGACGCGTCCGGGCGCCGGACCGCCGCGCGATCAGCGCGGCGCGAAGGCGCGCGGCCGGAGGCCCGCGTGGAAGTAGGTGATCATCGAGTAGATGTCATAGACCGGCAGGCCCAGCTCCTGCCGCAGGGCCGCGGCATAGGGCGGCATGTTGGTGCATTCCAGCACGATGGCGCCGACCTCCGGATGCCGGGCGACGAGACGGCGGCCGGCATCGAGGATGTCCTGCTCGGCCAGGTCCACATCCATGTCGTCCTTCTCGGCCCGGATCAGCACGCGGAAGAACTCGCGGCCGCTCTCCGTCCCCTCGCGCGGGATGTCGGACGGGACGCCCGCCGCCTCCAGATGACGCGGCGTCAGCGTCGAGCCACTGACGGTGACGAGGCCGACGCGCTTCCCCGGCGGCAGCATGGCCTGCACCCAGGGCACCTGCATCAGGCTGCTGGTGGCCACCGGCACGCCGACATGCGCCGCCAGCTCCTTCTGGAACAGCGAGAGGAAGCCGCAATTGGTGGTGATGGCCTCGGCGCCCTGGCACACCAGTTCCTCGGCCGCGTCGAGGAAGTCCTGCAACAGGCCGGGGGCGCCGTCCAGCACCACCTTCTCCGGGCTGGCGCCGCGCACGACGCGGTAGAGAACGGGGAAGGGCCAGGTGGTGCCATTGCCCATGTCGCCCGGGATGCGCGGGAAGCGCGCCTCCAGCATGAGAATGCCGAGGGGGGCGCCATAGATGGCCTTGCCGCCCCGGGCGATGCCCCGCCGGGCGGCGGGGGTGCTGTCGTTGCTCATAGGTGCTGTGTCCTCAGCGGATCGGCGGCGAATACTGCAGCCCGCCGGCGGTATGGAGCTGGTTCTTGCCGCGCGGGAGGCCCATCGGCGCCACGTGGCGCTCCCAGATCTCGGCGTAGTTGCCGACGGCGCGCAGGATCCGCACCGCCCAGTCGGGCGAGAGGCCGAGCATGGTGCCGAAGTCGCCGCTCTGGCCGAGCAGGCGCTGCACGTCGGGGCGCGTGTCCTGCATCGCGGCGTCGAGCGTCTGTCGGGTGATGCCGAACTCCTCGCCCAGGTGCAGCACGTTCTGGGTCCAGCGCACGACGTCGTAGAAGCGATCATCGCCCTTGCGGACCACGGGGCCGAGCGGCTCCTTGCTGATCAGCTCGGGCAGCACGACGAAGTCCCGCGCGCGGTCGCCGAGGCCGGCGCGGAAGGCCGCCAGGGTCGAGGTGCCGACGGTGAAGGCGTCGCAGCGCCCGCCGATCATGGCGTTGCGGATTTCCTCCACGCTCTCGATCACCACGGGGTTGAGCTTCATGTTGCTGGCGCGGAAGAAGTCGGCCAGGTTCTTCTCGGTCGTGGTGCCGGGCTGCACGCAGACGCTGGCGCCGTCCAGCTCCCTGATGGAGGAGACGCCGAGCTTCCGCGAGACCAGGAAGCCCTGGCCGTCATAGAACAGCACACCGGTGAACAGCAGGCCGAGCGAGGCCTCGCGCGGCATGGTCCAGGTGGTGTTGGAGGAGAGGATGTCGATCTCGCCCGACTGCAGCGCCGTCAGCCGGTTGGCATAGGTGGTGGTGACATAGCGCACCTTGGCCGGATCACCGAGGATGGCCGCGCCCAGCGCCTTGCAGAAGTCGATGTAGAGGCCGCTGTACTCCCCCCGCGCGTCCAGCTCGGCGAAGCCCGGCAGGTCGGCGGAGGTGCCGCAGACCAGCGATCCGCGGGCGCGGATGGCGTCGATCGTGGCGGAGCCGCTCGGCTGTTGCGCCGCGGCCGGGGTGCCGGCCAGCCCGGCCAGGGCCGCGAGGCCGGCGAAAGCGGAAAGCAGGAGGCGTCGCATCAGGGCAGTCTTCCTCGTCTCGGATGGTCGGAGCCGCCGGGCGCGGCGTCCCCGGTCGTTCGTGCGCGCCTCAGCGGAAGCGCGTCGGCGCGAAGGGCGCGATGGGGATCTCCGGCGCCCGGCCGGAGAGCAGCTGGGCCACGATCCGCCCGGTGCGCGGGCCGGCCACCAGCCCGACATGCCCATGGCCGAAGGCATGCACCACATCCGGCGTGGCGCTGGCGGGGCCGAGGCAGGGCATGCCGTCCGGCATGCTGGGTCGATGCCCCATCCAGACACTGACCCGCTCGGCCGGGAAGGGATCGGGCAGGTCGGGGAAGGATTTCAGCAGGTGGTCGCGCAGGATCTCGGCGCGCTTCCAGTTCGGCGCCGCCGCCAGGCCGGCGATCTCCACCTGGCCGGCCGCGCGCAGCCCGTCGCGCATCGGGTTCACCACCATCCGGGCGGCCGAGAGGCTCATCGAATGGCGCGGACCGATATTCGTGCCCCGCAGCATGACATGGTAGCCCCGCTCGGTCTCCAGCGGCACGCGGTCCCCCGCCTGGGCGGCCAGCGCCACCGAATGCGCGCCGCAGCAGATCGCCGCCGCCTCGCAGTCGAGCTGCGAACCATCGGCCAGCGCGACGCCGCGCAGGCGCCCGCCCTCGATGCGCAGGCCGCGCGCCGCGACGGGGCGCAGCGTGGCACCCTCGCGCTGCGCCTGCGCCACCAGGGCGGCGACATAGGCGCCGGGATCGAGGCAGCGCCCCGCCTCCTCCACCAGCACGCCAAAGCCATAGGCCGGATCGAGATCCGGCTCGACGGCCCGCAGCGCCTCGCCCTCCAGCTCGCGCCAGTCGATGCCCACCTGCCGCCGGATGCGCCAGCCCATCGCCTCGGCCTCGAAGCCGGCGCGCGTGTGGAAGGCGTGGATCAGCCCCTTCCGCTCCACCAGCTCCGGCACCCCCGCCTCCCGCGCCAGGGCCTCGTGCAGCAGCGGCGAATCCTTCAGCAGCGGCCGCAGCGCCTGGGCGATCCGGAGCAGCTTCGCCTCGCTCGCACCGGCGCTGAGATAGCGCAGGAGCCAGGGCAGCACCTTCGGGAAGTAGCTCCAGCGGATCGCGAGCGGCCCCAGCGGATCGGAGAGGAAACCCGGCACCTTCCGCCACAGGCCGGGCAGGCTGGGCGGCAGCACCGAATGCGAGGAGAACCAGCCGGCATTGCCGAAGCTCGCCGCCTGCTCGCCGCCCGGCCGACCCGGATCGAGCAGGGTGACGCGATGGCCGGCGCGCAGCAGCGCGAGGGCGCTGCAGGCGCCCTCGATGCCGGCGCCGATGACCGCGACGTGCCGGCTCACAGCGGCGCCCCCTCCGGCATGTCACGCCCGACGGACAGCGCCCGCGGGTCGAGGAAGCGGTGCGGCATGGCTACCCTGCCGGAGGCGCCGGCATGGCCACAGGCGCGGCGGTCGGTCCCGTTCATCCCCTTCGCCGCCTCAGACGATCTGGTTGCGCAGCGTGGCCTCGCCGCGCCGCAGCCGGTCGAGATTCTCCATCAGGATGTCGATCACATTGTCCTCGTAACGCTGCGTCTCGCCGGCGCTGTGCGGCGTGATGAAGACGTTCGGCAGGTCCCAGAGCGGCGAGGCCTCCGGCAGGGGCTCCTCCACCACCACGTCCAGCGCGGCGCCGGCGAGACGGCCCTCGGTCAGCGCCGCGCTCAGCGCCGCCTCGTCCACCACCTTGCCGCGCGCCACGTTCACCAGCCGCGCGGTGGGCTTCATCGCCGCCAGCGCCTCGGCGCCGATCAGGCCGGTGGTCTCGGGCGTCAGCGGGCAGGTCAGCGCCACGACGTCGGCCTGCGGCAGCCACTGGTGCAGGGCCGAGATGGCATGCACCTCGTCCGCCCCCTCGGCGCCCGCCGCCGGATCGCGCCGCAGGCCGATCACGCGCATGCCGAAGGCCTTGGCCAGCCGCGCCAGCCGGCCGCCGATGCGGCCGAGACCCACCACCAGCAGCGTCTTGCCGCCCAGCTCGTCCTCGCGCCGGGCGATCTCGCCGATCATGCCGCGCCAGTGGCGCTTCGCCTGGTTGTCGCGCGCCTGCGGCAGCAGTCGCGCCATGGCCAGGATCAGCGACATGGCATGCTCGGAGACGGCATTGGCGTTGACGCCCTGGGCGCTGGCCAGCCGCACGCCATGGGCGCGGAAGGCCGCCTGGTCGTACTGGTCGACGCCGGCGCTGATCGACTGCACGAAGCGCAGCCTCGGCGCCCGCTCCAGCAGCGCGTTGTTCCACAGGCCCGAGACGACGACGACATCCGCCTCTCCCACCCGGGCCGCCAGCTCCTCCCTCGACCAGGCCTGGATGGCGCGGATGCCGCTTCCCCGGGCCTCGAAGCGGTCCTGGATCTGGTAGGCGGCATGGGCGAAGAGGACGGTCAGGTCGTCGGGCTTGTCGAACACGCGGTGGTCTCCGGTCGGATGCGGAAAGGGGGCGTCAGGCGGCGTCGCCCAGCACATGGGCGGCCAGGGCATTGCCGGTGTAGATCTCGCCATAGCCGATGCGGATCACCTCGGTGATCTGGTCCAGGCGGCGGTTGATGTGGCGCCGCATCAGCGCGCCCGCGGCGGCGCCGTCCCGCGCGATCAGATGCCGGATGATCGCCAGATGCTCGCTCTGGGTGCCGGTGCGGCGGTCCTGCATGTCGATCCAGCGCAGGAAGCGCACGCGCTCGTTGATGCCGCGGATGGCGCGGATGAACTCGTCATTGCCCGAGAGGGCGGCCAGGCGCTCGTGGAACTGCTCGTCCAGGCGCAGCAGGCGCAGCGCCTGCGCGTCCTCGTCCGGCGCGTCGCGGCTCTGCAGGGCGAAGGCCTCGAGCTCGCGGAGCGCGGCATCGGAGGCCCGCTCGCAGGCCAGGGCCAGGCTGCCCACCTCGACGGTCGCGCGGAACTCGTAGAGATGCAGCACATCGGCCGGCGCCAGGGTCTTGAGGCGGTAGCCCTTGTTCAGGGTGGCCACCAGGAAGCCCTCGGAGGCCAGGCGGTTCAGCGCCTCGCGCAGCGGCGTGCGGCTGACCCCGAGCCGGCGCGCCAGCTCCACCTCATTGATCCGCTCCCCGGGCGAGAGGCGGTAGGTGCAGACCATGGCCTTGACCTGCTCGTAGACACGATCGGCGGAGCGGGGCGGAAGATCCGGGGCCATGAGGGCGAGCTTATCCCTCGTGCGGGCAGAAGTGAATACACCTCTGCATCACGGCGCCCACCCCCCGGCGCGGACAGTTCTCCAGCGTCAGGATTTCGTGGCGATCAGGGGCGAGGGGCCCTCGGGCCCATTCCCTGGCGGCGCCAGACCCAGCAGGTGGAGGACCAGCAGGCATGCGGCGACCGCCAGACCGGCGCGCAACAGCAAAGACATCATGTTCGGTCCCTCAGGGCGGCCAATGCCGTCCCCACGCTGGGGAATGCGCCTCGCCCCGACGGGGCATAATACCAATTCCTGATCGTTATATAGAGAGTTCCTTCCATGCCCTCTTCTCCGCCGGCTTCTCCGCCAGCGGTTGGCCATCCAACATCCATCGATGAAGAGCCGCAGATCAAGGCCACGCATTGTCCTTAGCAATATATTTTGTGGAATTATTGACACACTAGAACTCATCGTTATTAATCCTTCGCGCCACACCGGGAAGGAGCCGCCATGCCTGATCGCCACCGACCCGCCCATGCCCTCTGGCAAGGCGCCCTGCTGTGCTTGGGCGTGGCCTGCGGGGCCCAGGCGCAGGATCTCACCATCGGCGTCGCCAACCCCGTCGCCTCGATCGATCCGCACATCTCGAACACCACCTCGAACTTCGCCCTCACCGGCCATCTGTTCGAGGCCCTGGTGCGGCGCGACGCGAAGCTGAACCTGCGGCCGGGCCTCGCCGAGAGCTGGGAGGCGGTTTCCGACCGCGTCTGGGAGTTCCGCCTGCGCCGCGGCGTCACCTGGCACGACGGCCGCCCCTTCACCGCCGAGGATGTGGCCTTCACCATCGCGCGCGTGCCGACCATCCCGACCGGCGGCGGCTTCTCCTATGCGGTGCGGTCGATCCAGCGCGTCGAGGTCGTGGACGCCCATACCCTCCGCCTGCACACCGAACGGCCCAACCCACTGCTGCCGAACGATTTCGCCAGTGTGCAGATCGTCGCCCGCCACGCCGTCGACGGCGGGCAGCCGGAGCAGTTCAACAGCGGCCGGGCGGCCATCGGCACCGGGCCGTACCGCTTCGCCGGCTTCAGTCCAGGCCAGGGCGCCCGCTTCACCCGCAATGAGGCCTACTGGGATGGGAAGGAGCCCTGGGCGCGCGTCGACTACCGCTTCCTGCCCAATGACGGCGCGCGCAGCGCCGCCATCCTGGCTGGCGACGTGGATGTCATCGACCAAGTGCTGGCCAACGACCTGGCACGCCTGCGGCGCGAGGCGCGGCTGCGCATCAGCGAGACGCCCGGCGTGCGCGTGATCTACCTGCAGCCCGACTTCTCGCGCCAGGGCGAGGTGCCGACGGTGACCGACCACCAGGGCCGGCCGCTGGAGAGGAACCCGTTCCTCGACCTCCGCGTGCGCCGTGCCCTGGATCTCGCCATCGACCGCGAGGCGCTGGCCGGCCGCGTGATGGAAGGCGCCGCCGTCCCGACCGCGCAATGGCTGCCGGAAGGCACCTATTCCCACAACCCCGAGGTCAAGGTCGGCCACGCCGATCCTGCGGCGGCGAAGCGCCTCCTCGCCGAGGCCGGCTTTCCTGAGGGGTTTCGCCTGACGCTCTCCACCCCGAACGACCGCTATCCCGGGGATGCCAAAAGCGCGCAGGCGGTCGCGCAGTTCTGGACACGCATCGGCGTGCGGACCGAAGTGGAGGCACTGCCCTGGTCCAGCTACCTGACGCGCGGCCGCAACCAGGACTTCGCCTTCCGGCTCGGCGGCTGGGGCAGTTCGACGGGCGAGGCCAGCTACCTGCTGCGCAATGTCGTCGGTACCTATGACCGCGAGAAGGGCTGGGGCTCGCCCAACTTCAGCCGCTACAGCAATCCGGAGCTCGATGCACTGACCGAACGCGCCATCACCACGATGGACGATGCCGCGCGCGAGAGGCTGCTGCGGGAGGCCGTGGCGCTGGAGGCGCGGGAGCTCGGCATCCTGCCCCTCTTCCTGCTGCAGAATGCCTGGGCCACGCGCCAGAGCCTGATCTACGAGGCCCGCGCCGACGAGCAGACCCTCGCCACCGCCGTCCGCCCTCTCCCCTGACGCCGCACCGCCCAAGGAGCATGCCCATGCCCGACCTTTCCCTGGCAACCGCCCCGCAGGCCCTTCCGCTCCCCGCGCCCGGCGCAGCCGTGCGGCGCCTGCTCGCCCGCGCCAGGACCGCCCTCGCCCTGTTGCCACGGCTCGCCGCGCCGGCCACGCCCCGGGCCGGGCTGGCCCCGGCGGGGCCGCCGGAATGCGGCGTCTTCCACGACGGGATCCTCTGACCGCGCCCTGCCTACCGCGCCAGGGCCAGCAGCGCGCCGAGATCCATCGTCGCCTCCAGATGGCGTGCCAGCGCGTCCAGCACCGCCTCCACCTCGGCCTCGTGGTCCCGCGCCGCCGCCGCGTGGCCGAGGCGGGCGAGCCAGGCCCGGCGCTGCGCGTCGGCCTGGAAGAAGCCGTGCACATAGGTGCCGGCGACACGCCCATCGGGGGAGGCGGCGCCCTCCTCGCGGCCATCGGCCAGGCGCAGCAGCGGCCGCGCCGCATCGGCCCCCGCGGTCCGGCCGAGATGCATCTCGTAGCCGGCGAAGGGCAGGCCATCGGCGAGGCTGACACCCGTGGCCGGCGCGAGCCGTTTCTCCCCCGACAGCACCGTCTCGACATCGAGCAGGCCGAGGCCCTCGACCGCGCCGGCCGGCCCCTCGATCCCCTGCGGATCGGCGATGCGGCGGCCGAGCATCTGGTAGCCGCCGCAGAGGCCCAGCACCCGCCCGCCCCGCCGCCGATGCGCCAGGATGTCGATGTCCCAGCCCTCGGCCCGCAGCGCGGCGAGATCGGCGATGGTGGCCTTGGAGCCAGGCAGGATGACGAGATCCGTCTCGCCCGGCAAGGCCTCGCCCGGGCGCAGCAGGCGGAGATCGACGCCGGGCTCGGCGGCGAGCGGGTCGAGGTCGTCGAAATTGGCGATGCGCGGCAGCACCGGCACGGCGATGCGGCAGGGTGCGCCGGGGCGGCGCGGCAGATGCGTGGCGAGGTCCATCGCGTCCTCGGCCGGCAGGCGGCGGGCGGCGTCGAAGAAGGGCACGAGGCCGAGCGGCGCCCAGCCGGTGCGCGCGGCGATCTGCGCCATGCCCTCCGCGAAGAGGGTCGGGTCGCCGCGCATGCGGTTGACGATGAAGCCGCGCACCAGCGCCGCGTCGTCGGGCGGCAGCACCGCATGGGTGCCGACCAGGGCCGCGATGACGCCGCCACGATCGATGTCGCCCACCACGACGACCGGCGTGCCCGTCGCCCGCGCGAAGCCCATATTGGCGATGTCGCCCTTGCGCAGGTTGATCTCGGAGGCGCTGCCGGCGCCCTCCACCAGCACCAGCTCGGCCCCGGCCCGCAGCCGCGCGAAGCTGTCCAGCACGAAGGGCATCAGCGCGGGCTTCATCGCCTGGTACTCACGCGCCCGCGCCGTCGCATGGATGCGGCCCCGCACCACCACCTGCGCGCCGGTCTCGCTCTGCGGCTTCAGCAGCACGGGGTTCATGTGCACGCTGGGCGCGACGCCGGCGGCCCGCGCCTGCAGCGCCTGGGCGCGGCCGATCTCGCCCCCCTCCGCCGTCACCGCCGCGTTGTTCGACATGTTCTGCGGCTTGAACGGCCGCACGGCGAGGCCGCGCCGGGCGTAGGCCCGCGCCAGCCCCGCCACCAGCAGCGACTTGCCGACGGAGGAGCCGGTCCCCTGCAGCATCAGCGCGCGGGCGGCCATGGCGCTCAGAACTCGATGCCGGACTGTGCCTTCACCCCGGCGGCGAAGTGGTGCTTCAGCGGCTTCATCTCGGTGACCATGTCGGCGGCCTCGATCAGCTCGGGCGGCGCGTTGCGGCCGGTGACGACGACGTGCAGGCCCTCCGGCCGCGCCGCCAGCCCCGCAAGCACCTCCGCCACGTCGAGATAGCCGTAGCGCAGCGCGATGCAGAGCTCGTCCAGGATCAGCAGGCCGAGATCGCCGCGCGCCATCATCTCCTGCGCGCGGGCCCAGGCCCGGCGGCAGGCGGCGATGTCGCGCGCCCTGTCCTGCGTCTCCCAGGTGAAGCCCTCGCCCATGCTGTGCCATTCCAGCATGGCATAGGCCTCCAGCACGCCGCGCTCGCCGGTGGACCAGGCGCCCTTGATGAACTGCACCACGCCGACGCGCCGCTCGCGCCCCAGCATGCGCAGCGCCAGGCCGAAGGCGGCGGTGGACTTGCCCTTGCCGGCGCCGGTGTGGAGCATCAGCAGCCCCTTCTCGACGGTCTTGGAAGCCACCTCGGCATCCTGCACCGCCTTGCGCCGCGCCATCTTCTCGCGGTGGCGCGCGGCCTCCTCGTCGTCCTGCGTCATGTCGTCCTCCTCACGCCTCGCCCTTCAGCACCATCGGCAGGCCGGCCGCGACGAAATGCACCGACCCCGCCCGTTCCGCCATCCGCTGGTTCAGCAGCCCCGCCTGGTCGCGGAAGGCGCGGGCCAGGGCGTTGTCGGGCACGATGCCGAGCCCGACCTCGCTCGCCACCAGCACGGTGGCCGCCCGGCGCCGCGCCAGCGCCGACTCCAGCGCCTGGATGGCGCTCTCCACGTCATGCTGCCCCAGCATCAGGTTGGTCAGCCAGAGCGTCAGACAGTCCACCAGGGCCGGGCGCAGCGCATGGCGGTCCAGCGCCCCGGGCAGGTCGAGCGGCACGTTCACGGTGGCCCAGCCGGCGGCGCGGCGGGCGCGGTGCGCCTCGATGCGGGCGCGCATCTCCTCGTCCCAGGCCTCGGCGGTGGCGAGGTAGGACCAGGGGGCGGGGTGGCGCGCGATCAGCGCCTCCGCGTGGCGGGACTTGCCCGAGCGGGCGCCGCCGAGGACCAGGGTGAAGCTCATGGCCAGAGGGTTAGCGAAGCCCGGCGGCGCTGGCGAGGGGGAGAGCGGCGGTTGGCCTCGGCGCCCGGCTTGGCTATCACCCGCCGGACCACGACATTGCGACGGGAGCCGCCGATGACCGACACTCCGCCCGACCGACTCTCCGCCGATCCGGCGAGCCCCTTCTACGACGCGGCCCTGCTGGAGCGCGGCATCGGCGTGCGCTTCAAGGGCGTCGAGAAAAACAATGTCGAGGAATACTGCGTCAGCGAGGGCTGGGTGCGGCTCTCGGTCGGCAAGTCGCTGGACCGCAGGGGCAAGCCGATGACCATGAAGCTGCAGGGCACGGTCGAGCCCTATTTCCGCGACGCCGGCTGAGGCCGCGGGGCGCGCCGGAGCGCCCCTTCCCCTCCCCGCCGGCGCCCCGGCCCGCCCGGGACGCGTGGCGGGAGGGGACGGCGCACCGGGGAAGGGCCGGCGCCCCTCCCGCCGGGAAGGCGCGCCGCCGCTCAGGCCGGCAGCCAGCCCTTCACGCGCTCGCCCTGCTCCGCGATGTACTGGGACACGGCGGTGTCGAAGTCCTTCTCCTGCGCCAGCAGCATGGACCGCTCCAGCTCGTCCAGCGGCAGGTTCAGGCGGGAGAGGAAGGCTGCGACCTTGGGGACCGCCTCGGTGAGGCCGGGCCGGCCGAGGGCCAGAACCTGCTCCTCGCCGCCCAGCGCCTGCTTCGGGTCCGCCAGGTAGCGCAGCTCGTACTTGCCGAACATCCAGTGCGGGCTCCAGGCCGTGGCGACGATCCAACGCTCGCCCCGGATGCTGCGGTCCAGCATGCTGAGCATGGCGGCCTCGCTCGATTCCTGCAGCGTGTAGTCGAGCTCGTAGGCCTTCACGGCCTCCTGCGACAGGCGCGTCAGGCCGGCACCGGGCTCGATGCCCTGGACGCGGCCGCCGAGCCTGCCGCGCACCTCGGGCTTCGCCAGATCGGCAATCGAGGCGAGCTCGGCCTCCGGCACATACTTCGGCACCACCCAGCCCAGCTTGGCGCCGGTGTAGAGCGTGCCGAGCTTCTCCACCTTCCCCTCGACGCGCTTGAAGTAGTCGGCATGGGTCTGCGGCAGCCAGCACATCAGCATGGCATCGACATCGCCGCGCGTGATGCCCTGGTAGAGCGGCGCCACGTCGGTCTGCACCAGCTCGACCTTGTGGCCCAGCCGGTCCTCGATCAGCCGGGCGGCGAGGCGAGTGATGAACTCCGCGTCTGCCCAGGGGGCGAAGCCCAGCTTGATGGTGGCGCCCGACTGGGCGCGCGCGGGGCGGGCCAGGCTCATCGGCAGGGCGGCGGCACCGAGGCCGGCGGACAGGGTCAGGAAGGCGCGCTTGTTCAGCAGCATTCTGGCGTTCTTTCTTCTCTGTTGCGGATTTGCGGAATGGCGGAGGTGGGCCGCCGGTGCGGCCCCGCCGGTCTCAGCCGCGGGTGGCCGGCGCCGCGGCGGGCGCCTCCGAACGGCCGGCGAAGAGCTGGCGCAGGCTGAAGCCCAAACCCTTCCGGCCCTCCTGCTGGCCGAAGCTCTGCGTGATGCGGTCGAGCAGCACGGCGAGCACGACGACGGCCAGGCCACCCTCGAAGCCGGTGCCGACATCGAGCCGCTGGATGCCGGTGAGCACGGTGTTGCCGAGGCCACCGGCGCCGATCATCGAGGCGATGACGACCATCGACAGCGACAGCATGATGGTCTGGTTGATGCCGGCCATGATCGAGGGCAGCGCGTTCGGGATCTGCACCTTCCAGAGCAGCTGCGAGGGGGTGCAGCCGAAGGCGAGACCGGCCTCGATGAACTCCGCATGCACCTGGCGGATGCCGAGGTTGGTCAGGCGCACCACCGGCGGCATGGCGAAGATGACGGTCGCGATGGTGCCCGGCACGGCGCCGAGGCCGAAGAACATGGCGGCCGGGATCAGGTAGACGAAGGCCGGCATGGTCTGCATCAGGTCGAGCGTCGGGCGCAGCAGCATCTGCCCGAGCCCGCTGCGCGCCATGGCGATGCCGAGGGGGACGCCCATGACGATGGCGATGACGGTCGCCGCCAGCACCAGGCCGAGCGTCTCCATCATCCGGTCCCACAGCCCCATGCCGGTGATCAGCAGCAGCGCCGCGACGGCGAAGACGGCGAACCTCCAGCCCACGCGCCACAGCGCCAGCAGCGCGATGATCGCGATCATCGCCGGGGCCGGCAGCAGATGCAGCCCGGACTGGATGCCGCCGGTGACGAAGCCGATGACGGCCGCGATGGCGTCCAGCGCGGGGGTGAAGTGGTCGAGCACATAGTTGACGACGGCATCGGCACCCTCGCCGATGCGCAGATCCATACCCTGCATGATCTCTCCTCCCCCTCAGTTGCCGGACCGGTCGAGCGTGCTGAGCAGCGCCGACTTGCTGATGGAGCCGAGGTAGCGGCGGCTCTCGTCCACCACCGGCACCGGGAAGGGGCTTTGCGCCACGCGGCCCATCACGTCGGACAGGGTCTCGGCGGCGGCGATGGGCTCCACCTCCGGCAGGAAGGCGCGGTGATAGGGGTCCGCCCCGCCGTCACGCGCCGCGCGGGCGAGGGATTCGGCGCTGACCATGCCGTGGTAGCGCTTGTCCCGCCCGACGATGATGGCGACGTCGCGGTCGTGCCGGCGCATCCGCTCCAGCGCCGCATGCACCGCCATGCCGCGCCGGTCGATCAGCGTCACCTGCGTCTCGCGCGCGATGTCGCCGGCGCGGAAGACCTGCGACACATCCACGTTGCGGAAGAAGGAGCGGACATAGTCGTTGGCCGGGTTGGTCACGATCTCGTCCGGCGTGCCGACCTGCACGACATTGCCGTGCTGCATGATGGCGATGCGGTCGCCGATGCGCATGGCCTCGTCGAGATCGTGGCTGACGAAGATGATGGTGCGGCTCTGCTCGGACTGCAGACGCAGCAGCTCGTCCTGCATCTCGGTGCGGATCAACGGATCGAGCGCCGAGAAGGCCTCGTCCATCAGCAGCACGCTGGGCTCGCTCGCCAGAGCGCGGGCGAGGCCGACGCGCTGCTTCATGCCGCCCGAGAGCTGGTCCGGCCGGCTCTCGGCATAGGCGGCGAGGCCGACGCCCTCCAGCGCCGCCATGGCCTTGCGCCGCCGCTCCGCCTCGCCAATGCCGGCCACCTCCAGCCCGAAGGCCGCGTTGTCGATCACCGTGCGGTTGGGCAGCAGGGCGAAGGACTGGAAGACCATGCTCATGTCGCGGCGGCGCAGCTCAATCAGCTCGCGCTTCGACATCTTCGTGATGTCCTGGCCGTCGATGAGGATCTCGCCGGCCGAGGGTTCGATCAGCCGGTTCAGCAGCCGCAGCAGGGTGGATTTGCCGGAGCCGGAGAGGCCCATGATGACGAAGATCTCGCCGGCATGGATGTCGAAGCTGGCGTCGTTGACGCCGAGGGTGCAGCCGGTCTCGGCCTTGATGGTGTCCTTGTCGCGGCCCTGCCGCACCATGCGGAGCGCGGCGTCGGAATCGTCGCCGAACACCTTGTAGACATGCCGGAGGGCGATCTTCACCGGGGCCTGCTCGGCCATCGGGTCGGTGGTGGCCCCGCCGGGCCGGTCGGCCGGGATCGCCGCCGGGGGTGACGGGGGGGTCTGCGCTGGATTGTCCATGTGTCTGCCTTGCGGTCTGCCCTCCGCCGGGCGGGGGCGGACACCTCCATGATCGGTTCCAAGGGGTGGCGGCCACGAGGGGCCAGGCCCGGCCAGTTTCAGCCGCGCCGCCCCGAAAATGACACAATTCTGTGCCGCCACATCTATTGGCGGGGAAACCTAATACAGCCTTGTCTCAGAGTCTACCGAAAATCGCATTTCCGGCCGCGCCGCCGAATGGATTACCGCGATAACGCCGCCCTGGTGATATAGACCCTTCGTGATTTCTTTCGAAATCTCCCTATTCAAGTAATTTACACTTTATCCCTATTACGTATTGCCCCGCTTGTTCCATTCCCGAAGTCATGGGAACTTCGCGGCCAAGCTGCGCCCGGAGGCGGGCCGGATCGAATTGTGTCTTTCGCCCGGGGCTGACCCGTTGTGGCGGCGGCGTCGCGGTTTCAGCCGGGGGGGGGGGGGGGGGGGGGGGGGGGGGGGGGCGGCCGCCCCCCCCCCCCCCCCCCCCCCGCCTAGGAGACGGCCAGATGGTCTCCCGCCATCGGCGGCTGCCGGGGCGGGGGTGAAAAGGGAATGCGGTGCGGGCTCCCCGGGGCCCCAGGCCGCGGCTGCCCCCGCAACTGTAGGCGGAGAGCGGCCCGCCGACATGCCACTGGCCGCGCCGCGAGGGGTGGCCGGGAAGGCCGGCGGGGCGCGCCCGATCCGTGAGCCAGGAGACCTGCCATCCCCATCGGATCGTGCCACCGGGCGGGGTGCCCCGGCGGGCGGCGATGTGTCCGGGGGTTCCGTCCTCCCGGCGCCTCGACCCGGTCGCCGCATGGCGCCGGGCGGTCGGCACTCCGTGACCGCCTCGCGACGGAGGACCGCCGTGCCGATGATCGAGCCGAACCGGGAGCCGCCCACGCTGCTGGTCTGCGTCACCTGCCGCGCCGACCGGCCGCTCGCCGAGGGTGAGACGCCGCCCGGCCGCCGGCTGCACGACGCCGTGGCGGCGGCGCTGGCCGCCCATCCCGCGCCGCC
This sequence comes from Teichococcus aerofrigidensis, assembly GCF_054073225.1. Taxonomy (NCBI): domain Bacteria; kingdom Pseudomonadati; phylum Pseudomonadota; class Alphaproteobacteria; order Acetobacterales; family Roseomonadaceae; genus Roseomonas; species Teichococcus aerofrigidensis. The sequence continues at coordinate 1,850 of NZ_JBSXMU010000063.1, read as the reverse complement.
GGTCGCGCTGCGCCCCGTCACCTGCCTGGCCGTCTGCGAGCGCGGCTGCGCCGCCGCCATGACCGCGCCGGGCAAGTGGAGCTATCTGCTCGGCCATCTGGAGGCGGGGCAGGCCGCCGACCTGCTGGCCTATGGCGCCACCTACGCCGCCCATCCCAGCGGCGCCGTGCTGCCCTCCCGCCGCCCCGAATCGCTGCGCCGCGCCGTGCTCGGCCGGCTGCCCTCCCTCCTTCCCGCCCCGGAGTCCGCCGCATGAGCACGCTGGAGAAGACCCCCGCCACCATCGTCACCGGCTTCCTCGGCGCCGGGAAGACGACGCTGCTGCGCCAGGTGATGGCGCAGGCGGAGGGGCGGCGCATCGCCATCATCGTCAACGAGTTCGGCGCGCTCGGCATCGATGGGGAGACGCTGAAGAGCTGCGGCATCCCGGGCTGCGCCGAGGAGAACATCGTCGAGCTGGCCAATGGCTGCCTCTGCTGCACCGTGGCCGACGACTTCATCCCGACCATGCAGGCACTGCTCGACCGGCCGGAGCCGCCGGAGCACATCCTGATCGAGACCTCCGGCCTCGCCCTGCCGAAGCCGCTGATCAAGGCCTTCAACTGGCCCGGCATCCGCTCCCGCGTCACCGTCGATGGCGTGATCACCGTGGTCGACGGCCCCGCCGTGGCCGAGGGCCGCTTCGCCGACGACCCCGCGGCGGTCGCGGCGCAGCGCGCGGCCGACCCGTCGCTCGATCACGACAACCCGCTGGCCGAGGTCTACGAGGACCAGCTCGCCAGCGCCGACCTCGTGGTGCTGAACAAGGCCGACCTGCTGGATGCCGCCGTGCTGGAGCGGCTGACCGGCGAGATCGCCGCCGGCCTGCCGCGCGCCGTCAAGGTGGTGCCGGCCCGGGAGGGGGCGCTGGATGCGGCGCTGCTGCTCGGCCTCGGCGCCGCGGCCGAGGACGACCTCGCCGCCCGCCCCTCGCACCACGATGCCGAGGACGGCGCGCACGAGCATGACGACTTCGACAGCTTCGTCATCGTCCTGCCCGAGATCGCGGAGGCGGACGCGCTGGTGGCGCGCCTGCGGCGGGCGGCCGAGGCGCATGACGTGCTGCGGATGAAGGGCTTCGTGCGCCTGGCGGGCAAGCCGATGCGGCTGGTCGTGCAGGGCGTCGGCACCCGCTTCCGGCAGGAGTTCGACCGCCCCTGGCCGGACGACCGCGACGGCCATGTCGTCATCATCGGCCGCAGCGGGATGGACCAGGACGGCATCGCCCGGATCATCCTGGGCTGAGCACCCGCGGGGAGGCGGCCTTGGGGATGACCACCGGTCCGGCCCTCCCCAGATGCGGATGGATCGCCTGAACCTCGGGAGCGCCCCGGCACCGTGCATCTCCTCCCCCGCGAGACCCGATCCCTGGACGAGGCCGAGGCCGCCATCGACCTCGGCCAGAGCCCGGCCGAGCTGGTGCTGCTCTCCTTCACCGACAGCGACCTCGCCGCCGCCGCCGCGGCCTGGGACAGCCTGCCCGCCCCGCGCCCCTCGCTGCGGCTGGCCAGCCTGGCCCGGCTGCGCCACCCGCTCTCGGTCGATCTCTATGCCGAGAGCGTGCTGGAGCGGGCGCGCTGCATCGTCATCCGCCTGCTCGGCGGGCTGGACTACTGGCGCTACGGCGCCGAGGAGGTGGCGGCGCTCTGCCGCGCCCGCGGCATCCCGCTGGCCCTGCTGCCGGGGGATGGGCGGGCGGATGCGCGGCTCGACGCCCTCTCCACCCTGGCGGCGCCGCTGCGGACGCGGCTGGACGCGCTGCTGCGCGCCGGCGGCCCGGCCAACCATGCCGCCGCCCTGCGCCTCGCCGC
>NZ_JBSXMU010000062.1:0-22733 GCF_054073225.1 Teichococcus aerofrigidensis | reverse complement strand
CCCTCGGCCTGGCGCCCGGCTTCGCCTGGGAGCGCGAGCCGGCCGGCGCCGCCGAAGGGGCCGCCCTGGCCGAGACGGCGCCGGGCTGGCGCGCCCTGGCGCTGCTCCAGATCGACCAGCGGGCCCGGGCGGAGCAGGAACTCCGCCGCCTCTGGCCGATCGCCCGGGGCAACCCGGCCCTGTCGCGCGCCATGCTGGCGGTGGCCAGCCAGGCGGGGCTGACCGATCTCGCCGCCCAGGTGGCGGCCCTGGTGCAGACCGCCGACGGCCGCCCGCGCGACTACGACCGCTTCCCCCTGCCCCGGCTGGAGCCGCTCGGCGGCTTCCGGGTGGACCCCGCCCTGCTCTACGGCATCGCGCTGCAGGAATCCCGCTTCGAGACGCGCGCCGTCTCGCCGGCCGGAGCGCGCGGGCTGATGCAGATCATGCCCGCCACCGCCGGCTACATCCTGGGCGATCCGAACCTGCGCAGCGTCGGCGGGCTCCGGCGCCTGGACGACCCGGCCTTCTCCATGGAGCTGGCGCAGCGCTACCTGCACCACCTCGGCGCGCGCGAGGTGGTGGATGGCGACCTGATCCGCATGCTCGCCGCCTACAACAACGGGCCTGGCAATGTCGGCCGCTGGGCCCCCGCCGTCCGGCACCAGAACGACCCCTTCCTGTTCATCGAATCGATCCCGGTGGCCGAGACGCGGGTCTATGTCCAGCGCGTGCTGGCCTATTCCTGGATCTATGCCAGCCGCCTCGGCCTGCCCGCCCCCAGCCTGGACGCCATGGCCGCCGGGCGCTTCCCCCGCTTCAACGCCACGCCGCTGGAACTGGCCGAGCAGCCGCCGCTTCAGCGTGCCGGCCGGATGGCGGCGCGCTGAGGCCAGCCTTGGCGGGGCGGGCGGCAAGACGCGCCCGGAAGCACCACCGAGGGTGGTTAACGCCTTATAAATCTTTTCATGAATTGATTATCAGTTTCAGAATATCGCTTGTTGGTTGCAAGAGCGACAAGGGTTGTGCCAACTGCGCCTGGTCGCATTCCGCGGCCCGAAGGCCTCGCCCTTCGTGTCCAGCACGCCAGGTTTCCCGGTCCCATGGCCACCTCTTCCCGCCAGATCGGCTTCGCCGCCCTCGCCGGCGTGCTGTTCCTGGCCCTCTTCCTGACCGGTGGCGCCACCATCCGCGAGGTGCTGCGCGACGCCCAGGGCCAGCGCGAGTCGCTCGATCACAGTCATCAGGTGATCGAGGCGCTGCTACAGCTCCGGACCTCCTTCCATGACGCGATCTCCTCGCGCAACCAGGCCCTGTTCGGCGTGCCCGGCGAGCATGCGGCCTCCCTCGCGCGGGCACGTCAGGAGATCGAGGCCGGCGTGGACCGCCTCCTGCTGATGCTGCCCGAGGACAACGTCTTCCATGCGGCGGCGAAGGGGCTGTCCGCCTCGGCCCTGAGCCTGGGGCGGCGGCTCGGGGCCACCCTGCGTCTCCAGGGCAGCCAGGGGCTGGATCTGCCCATGCTGGTGCGCGAGAGCGCCGCCGAGCGGCATCTGCTGCTGCGGCAGGCCGAGGCCCTGATCGACCGGCAGCGCGATCTCCTGGCCGGCTACAACACGGCCTACCTGGCCAGGGTGCAGGCGGTCCGGCAACTCTTCCTGGCGCTGCTCGGCACCGTGCTGCTCCTGGCCGCCGCGGCGCTCTGGGGGCTGTTCCGGTTCCTGCAGAGCAGCGCGGGCCGCTACAACGCCCTGGCCCAGGCCAAGCGCATCAGCGACGAGGTCAATGCCGCCCTGGCCGAGAGCCGCCGCCGGCTGCTCTCGGTGCTCGACCACGCGCTGGACCCGATCCTGCTGGTGGACCGCGACGGCCGGGTGCAGATCGCCAATGCCGCCGCCGCGCGCGCCTTCCAGCTCAGCCTGCCCGAGATCATCGGCAGCCCCATGCGCAGCCTGGTGCCGGCCTATGGCGCCCGCTCGGGCGAGGTGCGCGCCCACCGCGCCGACGGCACCGGCTTCCCGGCCGAGCTCTCGGTCGGCCACTACGAGGAGGGCGGCGAGGACCGGGCCGTCTGCGTCCTGCGCGACGTCACCGAGCGGCACCGGCTGGACGAGATGAAGAGCGAGTTCGTCTCCACCGTCAGCCACGAGCTGCGCACGCCGCTGACCTCGATCCGCGCCTCCCTCGGCCTGGTGCTGGGCGGCGTGGCCGGCGACCTGCCGGAGGAGATGCGCGAGCTGCTGGAGATCGCGCACAGCAACTCCGAGCGCCTCGTGATGCTGGTGAACGACATCCTGGATATCGAGAAGATCGAGGCCGGGCGCCTGGAGTTCCGCCGCGAGCGCGTCTCCGCCCGGGCGCTGCTGCACCAAGCGGTGGAAGCCAACCGCGCCTATGCCGAGCAGTTCCGCGTCCGCCTCGAGGAAACCGATGACGGCGGCGCCGACGCGATGGTCTTCGCCGATGCCCAGCGCATCCAGCAGGTGCTGGCCAACCTGCTTTCCAACGCCGCCAAGTTCTCGCCGGAGGGCAGCAGGGTCGAGGCCTCGCTGCTGGTCGATGCCGGCAACGTCACCTTCCGCGTGCGCGACCACGGCAAGGGCGTGCCGAGGGAATTCCGCCCGCGCATCTTCCAGCGCTTCGCCCAGGCGGATTCGAGCGACGTGCGGCGCAAGGGCGGCACCGGTCTCGGCCTGTCGATCAGCCGCTCCATCGTCGAGCACCACGCCGGCAGCATCGGCTTCGAGGATGCCGAGGGGGGCGGCACCCGCTTCCACTTCACCCTCCCGCGCCTCGCCGCCCCGGAACAGGCGCCACCCCCCGCCCACGGGCCGGGCGAGCGCCGCCGCGTGCTGATCGTCGAGGACGACGCCGACGTCGCCCGCCTGTTGCAGATGCTGCTGGACCGCCATGGCTGGGACAGCCGGATCGCGCACAGCGCCGCCGAGACCTTTGCGGCGCTGGACGCGGACCGCTTCGACGCCCTGACCCTCGACCTCATGCTGCCAGACGAGGATGGCTTCTCCCTGCTGCGGCGCCTGCGCGCCCGCGAGGACGGGCGGGCCCTGCCGGTCGTGGTGGTGTCCGCCGTCGCCTCCCAGGCGGTCGATCGGGCGGGCGGCCCGGCGCAGGACACGCTGCACGGCGATGCCATGGGCGTGGTGGACTGGCTGGAGAAGCCGATCGACCAGGACCGGCTGCGCCACGCCCTGCGGCACGCCATGCAGGCCGGCAGCTCCCGCATCCTGCATGTCGAGGACGACCAGGACATCCGCCGCGTCGTCTCCGCCGTCATGGGCGACGCGGCCGAGATGGTGCCGGCGCGCAGCCTGGCCGAGGCGCGCGCGAGGCTGGCCGGGGAGGGCGGCTTCGCCCTGGTGATCATCGACCTCGAACTGCCGGATGGTCCCGGCCTCGCGCTGATGCAGGACCTCCGCGCCTTGCGCCACCCGCCGCCGGTGCTGATCTTCTCCGCCAGCGACGCCGATGCCGAGGCCAGCCGCAGCGTCACCGCCACGCTGGTCAAGAGCCGTACCGGGAACCGCGAGTTGCACGACACCATCCGACACCTGATCGAACGCCCCTCCCCCGCCCCGGCGCCGGACGATTCCTCCCACGCGCCGGCGGGCGATTCCTCCCACGCCCTGGCGGGCGATTCTTCCCACGCCCTGGCGGGCGATTCTTCCCACGCCCTGGCGGGCGATGACCGAACGGACAGGCGGCCATGAGCGGGGCGGCGCTGCAGCGGATCCTCTACGTCGAGGACGATCCGGACGTGCGGAAGGTGACCGGCCTGGCGCTGAAGGCGCTCGGCCGCTTCACCATCGAGCCCTGTGCCTCCGGTCAGGAGGCTCTGGACCGCGCCGCGGCCTTCGCGCCGCAGCTGCTGCTGCTCGACGTGATGATGCCGGGCATGGACGGCCCGACCACCCTGCAGCGCCTGCGGGAGCTGCCGGGCCTGGCAGATGCGCCGGCGATCTTTATGACCGCCAAGGTGCAGCCGCAGGAGGTGCGACGCTACCGCGACCTCGGCGGGCTCGACGTCATCTCCAAGCCCTTCGATCCCATGACGCTGTCGGATCAGGTGCGGCGGATCTGGGAGGGGCGGCATGGCTGAGCGCGCCGGCGGGATGCCGGCCTCCGAGATGCCGGCGGGCGAGGCCGAGTTGCGCGACGCGCTGCGCCGGCTGCGCGCCGATGCCGTGCAGCGCCTGGGCGAGCGGGTGCAGGAACTGGCCCGGGCCTGGGAGCAAGATGTCCGCCCCCCCCTCCTGGCGGGGCAGGCGTCCATGGGGGCCCCGGGGGAGGCCCTGGGGGAGGCCCCGGGGGAGACCCTGCTGGAGGCCCTCGGCGAACTGGCCGGCGCGGCGCATCGCCTGTCCGGCTCGGGGGGAACCTTCGGCTTCCCCGCCATCTCCGCCGCCGCCGCGCCGCTGGAGCTGATCCTGCTCGGCCTGCGCGACGACCCCGCCCCGCGGCCCGGCCATCTGCTCCAGGCGGAACAGCTCATCGCCGCCCTCCGCGCCGCCTGGGAGGCGGGGCCGCAGGGCGAGATGACGGAGGCGGCGGAGGGCGGCGCGCATCATCCCGTCGAGACGGCGGAGCCGATCTTCCTCTTCGCCACGCCGCGCAACCAGGCGCTGCTCTCCGCCGTCATCACCAGCCTGGGCTACAGCATCGAGCGGGTCGGGGGGGAGCCCTCGGCGCTGCAGCGCCCCCCCGGCCGGCGCCATTGCGCCGCCGTGGTGGATGACGAGCTCGAGGCCCCGCTGGAGGTCTGCCAGACCCTGGCCGGGCATTGCCCGGTGGTGCTGCTGACCGGCGACATCGGCTTCCCGGCCCGCCTCGCCGCCGCCCGCGCGGGCGTCGATGCCGTGGTGGCCAAGCCGCTCGAGGTCAACGAGCTGGCCGACTGGCTCGACCACTTCGCCGGCCACCGCTCCGATCCGGGCTTCTCGATCCTGATCGTCGACGATGACCGCCTGCTGGCCGAGACCTATGCCCTCGCCCTGCGCCGCGCCGGCATGCAGGTCGCCACTGTGGCCGACCCCTCGCAGGTGATCGAGGCGATCGCCGCCACCGGCCCGGACCTGATCCTGATGGACATGCAGATGCCGGAGACCGACGGCATCGAGCTGGCGCGCGTGATCCGCCAGACCCGGCGGCACCTCTCCCTGCCGATCCTCTTCCTCTCCGCCGAGCAGGACCAGCAGCGGCAGATGCTGGCCCGGCGCCTCGGCGGCGACGACTTCATCCCCAAGCCGGTGGACCTCGACCGCCTGGTCTCGCAGGTGCGGATGCGGGCCGAGCGCGCGCGGGCGCTGCGCGCGGTGATGGAGACCGACAGCCTGACCGGCCTGCTCAACCATGCCCGCTTCAAGGAGCGCGTGGCGCTGGAACTGGCGCGCGCCGAGCGGCACGGCAGCCCCCTCAGCCTCGCCATCCTCGACCTCGACCACTTCAAGAGCGTCAACGACCGCTTCGGCCACCTGGTGGGAGACCGGGTGATCCGCGCCCTCTCGCGCGCCCTGCAGAAGCGGCTGCGGCGCACGGACGTGATCGGCCGCTACGGGGGCGAGGAGTTCGCCGTGCTGCTGCCGAACACGCGCCCGGAAGCGGCCCTGGCGGCGATCGACGGCATCCGCGCCCGCTTCGCCGAGGCACCCTTCGAGGCCGCCGGGGGCTGCTTCACCGCGAGCTTCAGCGCGGGCATCGCCGGCGCCGATGGTGGCGCGCAGCCCGAGGCGATGATATCGGCGGCCGATGCCGCGCTCTACGCGGCCAAGCGTGCCGGCCGCAACCGGGTGATGCTGGCCGGCGACTGACCCGCAGCCGAAAGGGCACCGCCATGCCGATCGACGAATCGCTACGCTTCCTGCCCGTCTCCATCGCGGTCCTCACCGTCTCGGACACGCGCGACATGGCGGAGGACCGCTCCGGCGCCCTGCTGGCCGGGCGCATCGAGGCGGCGGGACATCGCCTGCATTCGCGGCGGATCGTCCGCGACGACACGCCGGCGATCGAGGCCGTACTGCGCGGCTGGATCGCCGATCCGGAGGTCGATGTCGGCATCACCACCGGCGGCACCGGCATCACCGGCCGCGACGTGACGCCGGAGGCCTTCGAGCGGGTGCTGGAGAAGCGGATCGAGGGCTTCGGCGAGCTGTTCCGCATGTTGAGCTACCAGAAGATCGGCACCTCGACGATGCAGTCCCGCGCCATCGGCGGCGTCGCCGGCGGCACCTATCTCTTCGCCCTGCCCGGCTCCTCCGGCGCGGTGAAGGACGGCTGGGACGACATCCTGCGCTTCCAGCTCGATGCCCGGCACCGGCCCTGCAACCTGGTCGAGCTGATGCCGCGGCTGCAGGAGCATCTGCGCTGAGGCTCAGAACAGGGCCAGCTGCCGCGCCTCGGCCGGCGTGCCGCCGGGACCCGGCGGCGGGCTGAACTGGCCGCAATCCAGCGCGCCGCGCGCCTCGCCCCGGGCCGTGAGGCCCAGGCGGCGCGACGCGACGCGAAACCGGTTGGCCAGCATCTCGGCATAGGGTCCGGACCCCGACATGCGCTGGGCGAAGTCGCTGTCATAGACCCGGCCGCCCCGCGTCTGCCGCACCAGGGCCAGCACCCGCTCGGCCCGGTCCGGCATGTGCTCGCGCAGCCAGTCCTCGAACAGCCCGGCGATCTCCAGCGGCAGGCGCAGCAGCGTATAGGCGGCGCGCGTGGCACCGGAGGCGGCCGACCGCTCGAGGATGCGCTCCAGCTCCATGTCGTTCACCGCCGGGATCATCGGCGCGGCGAGGACGGCGGTGGGCACGCCGGCGGCGGTCAGTTGCCGGATCGCCTCCAGCCGCCGCCCCGGCGCCGCCGCGCGCGGCTCCAGGATGCGCGCCAGGGCAGGATCGAGCGTGGTGACGGAGAGGCAGACGCGCACCAGGTTGCGCGCCGCCAGCCGCTCCAGGATGTCGAGGTCGCGCAGCACGCCGGCCGACTTGGTGACGATGGTGACGGGATGGCCGAAGCGCTCCAGCACCTCCAGCACGCCGCGGGTCAGCTTCAGCTGGCGCTCCACCGGCTGGTAGGGATCGGTGTTGGAGCCCAGCGCCAGCGGGCGCGGCACATAGCCGGGCCGGCGCAGCTCCTTCTCCAGCAGCGCCGCCACCTCCGGCTTGAACAGCAGCCGCGTCTCGAAATCCAGGCCGGGCGAGAGGCCGAGATAGGCATGGCTCGGCCGGGCGTAGCAGTAGATGCAGCCGTGCTCGCAGCCGCGATAGGGGTTCACCGCGCGGTCGAAGCCGATGTCGGGCGAATTGTTCCAGGCGATGGCGCTGCGGGCCGCGTCCCGCGTCAGGGTGGTGGCCAGCGGGGGCAGGTCGGCGAAGCTCTCCTCCAGCGTCTGCCAGCCGTCGTCGAACGCCTCGGTGGCCAGGCGCTCGAAGCGCACCGCCGGGTTCCGCGTCGCCCCGCGGCCCTTGCGCGCGCCTTCCAGCAAGGGAGAGGCGGTGGCGCGGATGCTGCCCTCCGGCATCGTCAGTTCCCTTTCCGTTCGGCCGGACTCTGTGGCCGATTCGCCGTCGCCGTCAAGAACACTTCATGAACGGAACCCCCGGGCCGCCATGGCCCCTGCCATCCCGGGGCAATCCGGTGTTGGATGGCGGCCTCGGAAAGGGCGCCGCCGGAATGCGGCGGCGGAACAGCAAGGGGAGCAGACGATGAAGCGCAGGACCACTCTCTTCGGCCTGGCGGGCGCCGCCGCCGCCTCCAGCGGCTGGACCACGGCCAGAGCCGAATCGGCGGCGGAGTATCCCTCGCGGCCCGTGCGCGTCATCGTCCCCTATGCCGCCGGCGGCGGCACCGACATCTGGGGCCGCATTGCCACCACGGCGATGGCGGCGGATCTGGGGCAGCCCTTCGTGGTGGAGAACCGCGGCGGCGCCTCCGGCATGATCGGCACCGAGGCGGCGGCCCGCGCCCCGGCGGATGGCTACAACCTGCTGTACACGATCACCACCCATGTCCAGGCCCCCGTGGTGCTGCGCCGCTGGAGCTATGACCCGATCAAGGATTTCATGCCGATCGGGCGGCTGGGCACCACCTCGCTGGCGCTGGTGACGCGGTCGGAAACCCCGGCCAACACGCTGGAGGAATTCGTCGCCTGGGCGAAGGGCAAGCGGATGGGCTACGGCTCCTACGCCCAGGGTTCGATCGGCCACGCCTTCGGGCTGATGTTCAACCAGACCGCCGGCCTCGGCATGGAGCATGTCTCCTACCGGGGCGAGGCGCCCATGGCGATGGACATCCTGAACGGGCAGATCGCCTTCGGCTTCCACAGCCCGAGCGTGGTCGGCGGTCACCTCAAGGCGGGACGCATGAAGGCCCTGGCCTGCAGCGGCGAGCGGCGCATCCCCTCCCTGCCCCAGGTGCCCACCATGCTGGAGCTGGGCTACCCGAAGGAATTCGGCTCCGCCTCCTTCAACGGCCTGCTGGCGCCGGCGGCCGTGCCCCAGCCGATCCTGGACAAGCTCGCCGCCTCCTTCCGCAAGGCAGCGCAGGACCCCGATCTGCAGCGCCGGCTGATCGAGATCGACGTGGTGCCGGACTATCTCGGGCCGCAGGAGTTCCGGGCCTACATGGCGGCCTATCTGGAGGACTGGAAGCAGGTGACGGAGCGGCTCAACCTCTACGCCGAGAGCTGAGGCGGATCGGCTGCATCCCCGGCGGCGGCGCCGCGTTCTCCTGACCGGATCAGGCACAAGGGAGATCCCGCCATGACGGATGCCAGCGCGATCAGGGAACACATGGAGGTCATCGGCGCCGATGGCGTCCATGTCGGCACGGTGGACCGTGTCGAGGGCGAGCGCATCAAGCTCACCAAGCAGGACAGTGGCGAGGGCTCGCACAAGGGCCACCACCACTTCATCTCCCTCGGCCTGGTGGCGGAGGTCGAGGGCAACCAGGTCCGGCTCTCCGCCAATGGCGATGTGGCGGTGACCTTCGAGGAAGAGGCCTGACGGGGAAGAGGCCTGACACGCCTCAGCCGGGGTGGCGCCGCACCAGCAGCGTCATCCCCTCCACGCCCACCACGGCCACGGGCTGCCCGGCCGCGAGGCCGGTGCCCTGCGCCGGCCAATCGGAATCCCCGACGCGAACGCGCTCCGGCGTGAGCATCACGCCCTGGCGCCCGACCAGGCCGGCCGCCGGCGTGTTCAGCGCCCGGTCCGGCCGCGCCCGGCGGGGGCGCAGGAAGCGCAGCGAGAGGCCGATGCCGAGGGCGAGCAGCAGGACATAGGCCAGCAGGGACCCGACGGGGCCGGGCGCCGCCAGCAGCACCAGCAGGCCGGTGCCCACCGCCGCCGCCCCGATCCAGATCAGGAAGGCGCCGGGCAGCAGCAACTCGGCCGCCATCGCCAGCAGGCCGAGGCCGGTCCAGACCTGCCAGGAGGGCATCAGCCCCGCCCTCCGGCCTGGGGCACGGAGCCCTGCGGGGAAGGCGGCGGCGGCGCCGTTGCGGAACATCTCCATCGCGCCGGTGATGCCGCCCGCGATCGCCGCGGCCTCCATCGGCACCACCACCAGCTTGGCCGAGCGGCTGGCGGCAAGCTCCCCGAAGGCGCGGATGTAGCGCTCGGCAATGAAGTAGTTCAACGCCGCTTCGCCGCCGCCCCGCGCCGCCGCGGCGACCACGCGCGTGGCCTCCGCCTCGGCCTGGGCCAGCCGCTCGCGCGCCTCGGCATCGCGCCGCGCCGCCTCCAGCCGGCCCTCCGCCTCCAGCACCTGCGCCGCCTTGTCGCCCTCGGCGCGGGCGATCGCCGCCGCGCGCTCGCCCTGGGCCCGGGCCACCATGGCGCGGCGCTCGCGCTCGGCCGTCATCTGGGTGTTCATCGCCGCCACCAGATTGGCCGGCGGCTCGATCTTGCGGATCTCGACGCGCGTCACCTTGGCGCCCCAGGGGTCGGTGGCGCCGTCCAGCACGGAGAGCAGATAGGTGTTGATCTTGTCGCGCGAGGAGAGCGCGGCATCGAGATCCATCTCGCCGATGATGGCGCGGATATTGGTCATGGAGAGGGCGGTCAGCGCCTGGGTCAGGTTCTGCACCTGATAGGCCGCCTTCTCGGGGTCCATGACGCGGTAGTAGACCACGCCATCGACCGAGACATTGGCGTTGTCCCGCGTGATCACCGCCTGCTCGGGGATATCGAGCACCGTCTCCTGCACATTCATCCGGTGGCCGATGCCGTCGATGAAGGGGATGATGAAGTTCAGGCCGGGTTGCAGCACGCGGATGAAGGCGCCGAAGCGCTCCACCGTCCAGGCCTCGCCCTGGCTGACGGTGCGGATGCCCTTGAAGGCTGTGAGAATGGCGAGGCCGAGCAGGATGACGGCGACGATCAGGCCGCCGGGAACGGGCGTGTCCAAGAAGCGTTCTCCCTCCGGGGCCGTCGCCGGGGCCGGGGCGGCCGGCCCGCAGCATAGCATGGGCCGGCCTCCCGCCCGCATCGCGGCGGAGGAGGATGGCGGCATGCGAAGGATGGCGCTCCTGATCCTGCTGGCGGCCTGCGGCGCTCCGGCGCCGCCCGGCCCCTATGACGACGAGCCCCGCTTCTATCCGGGTGGCCGGCCCGCCCCCGCCGCGTCCCTCAGCCCCGGACAGGCGGCCCGCGACCGGGCGGCTGAACTGGCCTGCATCCGGCAGGGAAAGGCCGCCGAGGCCGCCCAGCCCTGGCTCGGCGCGCTCAGCATGCGGGCGGCGGTGATCGGCGCGCGGGTGCGCAACGACTGCCTCGACGCCTACCGGCGGAGCGGCGTGCCGCCCGGCTGAACCCGCGCCCGGCTGAACCCGCTTAGCCGGCCAGACGGCAGAACATCAGCTCGTGCTTGTTGTGCGCGCCATGGAAAAGCTGCGCGCCGGGGATGGCGGCGAATTCCGCCGCCGTGTCGTGGTCGGTCTCGCCCTGGAACTTGAGGGTGCAGACGAAGTTCCGCGCCCGCCCCGCCTCCATCCAGCGCCGCACCAGCGCCAGCAGCCGCGCCGGGTAGCAGATGATGTCACTGAACAGCCAGTCCACCGGCGGGTGCTTCTCCGGCTCCAGGCCGAAGGCGCTCTCGGTGCGGATGGTGACATTGGGCAGCGCCGCCACGGCCGGGTCCATCGCCGCCTTGTCCACCGCCGTCACCGCCCCGCCGAGTTGCGCCAGCGCCCAGCTCCAGCCGCCCGGCGCGGCGCCGAGGTCGAGGCTGGTCTCGCCCGGGCCGGGCCAGCGGCCGATCCGCGTCAGCGCCTCCCAGAGCTTGAGATAGGCACGGGAGGGCGGACCCTCGCGATCCTCCTCGAAGCGCACGGCGCCGTTCACGAAGGGGCTGGTCTTGGTCGGGCTGGCCAGCAGCCGGTCGGGCGCGAGCAGGGTCCAGGCGCCGAGATGCCCGGCCGGCGCCGGCTCGGGGAAGCGCAGCGGCCGCGCCTTGACCGGCGGCAGCGCCTGCTGGATCAGCGTGGCGCGGCGGTGGTGCAGCACCGGCTCCAGCGACCAGTTGCGCTGGATGGCGCGCAACGCCCCGGCCGCCGCCTTGATCGAGGGGGCGGGGATCTCGCGCGGATCGGTCCAGACATCCAGCGCCCAGGCGGAGGCCACCGGCGCCGCCGCGGTCAGCGCCAGGCGGCCGTGCCAGGCGGCGATGGCGACATCCGCCCGCCGCAGCTCCTCCTCCAGTTCCGGCTCGAAGCCCTCGGCGGCGAGATAGGCAGCCCGGATGCCGCTCATCCCCGCGGGGCCCGCAGCGCCGACAGGGCGAGCAGCAGCCAGCCCAGCATCAGGAGGGTGCCGCCGAGCGGCGCGATGCCCAGCGAGGCGCCACGCAGTACCAGCCACCAGATGGCGCCGCAGAAGCCCAGCATGCCGAGCAGGAAGCAGCCGCCGGCCCAATGCGGCAGGCGCCCCTCGCGCCGCTCGGCCAGCAGCCCCGTGGCCAGCAGGGCCAGGGCATGCCAGCCCTGCATGGTCAGGGCGCTCTGCACCATGCCGGCCCGCGCGGCGTCGAGCCGGGGCGCCAGGCCATGCGCGGCCCAGGCGGACAGGCCGACGGCGACGAGGCCGGAGAGGGCGCCAAGGAACAGCCAGATGCGAGACATGGCGTGGATCTAGCCTGCGTTCGGCCCGGCGGCCAGCGAGGGCGACAACAGACCCGCCGGCCGCGTCGCCGCATCCGGTACCCAGCCCTCCGGCCGGCGCCGGAACAGGGGCGTCGCGAAGGCGGCGGCGACCGGAAGCCCCGCCGGCCAGTCCGCCCGCCAGCGGTCGCCCTGCGCCATGGCGACGCAGAGGCCCACGGGCTCGACCCCCGCCCGGCGCAGCAGCGCCAGGCCGGCCAGGGCCGAGCTGCCGGTGCTGATGACATCGTCCACCAGCAGGACGCGCCGGCCCGTCAGGCGCGGCAGCAGGCGCGGGTCCAGCCACATCCGGCGCGCCTCGGGCGCGGTGGAGGAGGATGTCGGGACGGACAGCTCGGGGTCGTACCACCGCTTGCGGGAATAGCCGGGCGCCACCCAGTTCGGGTGGCCGAGCCGTTCCGCCACGGGGCCGCCGAGGACATGGCCGAGGGTGGGCAGCCCCACCACGACCTCGGCCCGGAGCGGGGCGGCCGCCTCCGCCATCCAGCCGCAGACCGGATGCAGCACGGAGAAGGCGGCCTGGTTGGCGATGAAGCCGGCGACCGCCACCTCGCCGTAATCCCGCAGCGGCAGGATCAGGAAGCGGCCATCCGGCAGGGGCGCCGGATAGTCGGTGTCGTGCGCCGCCGTGGCGGGAGGCGCCGCGACGAAGTCCTGCCAGTACTCCATGCCGGCCGGATGGCACGGCGCGGCGGTTTCGGCCAGGGCCTTGTTCCGGCCCCGGCCGCGCCGCGGGGATGCCCCCGCCGGTCAGACGATGATGTCGTCGCGGTGCTCGGCATGCCCCATGGTGACGAAGTGGAGCGTCGCGGCCTCCAGGTCGGTGCCGAAGGCGTCCTGGAGGTCGGTGTACTTGGCCAGGTAGTTGGCGGCGTTGAAGCCCTCGGTCAGCCGTCCCTCGGCATGGCCGTTCTGCACCCAGTGGCGCAGGCCGGCCTGGAGGTCGGGGCCGAGGACGTCGATCAGGTCGGTGTTGGCGGCCATGTAGTCCACCACATCGAAGCCGCCAGTGCTCCGCCCCTCGCCAAACCCGCTCTGCATGTAATGCAGCGTGGCAACACGCGGATCGGTGCCGAGGACATCGATGACGTCGGTGTTGACCGCCAGGTAGTTCAGCGTATCGAAGCTGGTGGCGCGCCCCTCGGCATGGCCGAAGTGGACATAGTGCGCGGCGGCGGCGTCCATGTCGGGGCCGAGGGCGGCCAGCACGTCGGTGTTGGCGGCCAGATAGGCGGCGTTGTCGAAGGCATCGGCGGCGCGGCCCTCGTTCCGTCCGAAGAGGAGGTAGTGCCGCGTCGCCGTGGTGGTGTCGGCGCCCATCGCCCCGATCAGGTCGCCATAGGAGGCGAGATACTCCATGGCCTTGAAGCCATCGAGCGGGCGGCCTTCCTGCGCGCCGAACTGGACGTAGTGCCGCATCGCCGCCGTGGCATCATCGCCGAAGACGGCGAGGTCGGGGTTGGAAGCGAGGTAGCGCAGCGCATCGAAGCTCGCCGCCGCGCGCCCCTCCGCCGCGCCGTTCTCGGCGAAATGCAGCGCCGCCGCCTCGACGCTGCCGCCCAGCGGGGCGATCAGGTCCGGGTTGCTGGCGAGGTAGGCCAGGGGATCGAAGCCGGGCAGGTGGGAGAGATCGATGACGCTGTCGCTGAAGCGCAGCTGCTCGACATTGATCAGGTGATCGACGGAATGCGTCGCGGTGTTGGTCACGGTGACGACGGGACCGCGATAGGTGACGACGCTCTGGCCCGCGCTGCCGGCGAAGGTGGCGACATCGAAGCCCGCGCCGCCATCGATGAAGTCGCTGCCGGCATCGCCCGACAGCGTGTCGTTCCCGGCGGCCCCGAAGAGCACGTCATCGCCGAGGCCGCCATTCAGGCGATCGGCGGCGGCGGCGCCGTACAGGTGGTCGTCCCCCGTGGTCAGGCTGTTCGCCAGGGCGCGCAGGCCGTTGCTGCTCAGCACCTCGCGGAAGGTCAGGCCGAGGCCGCTGATGTCCAGATAGGCCTCGCCGCCATGCCACTCGATGAAGCGCTCGACGGTGCCGCCGAAGGAGATCAGGTTCAGGTTCGAGCCCTGGATCTCCAGCATGCCGTTCGGCACGGCGGCCGAGCTGATGCCGATGCGGATCGTGCTCGCCGAGGCGGAGACGATCGTGAAGCTCGCGCCGAGGGCGTTGAAGATCAGGCTGCCATTGGCGTCGAAGCCGGAAGCCCCGGTGATGAACTGAGCCATTTTTTGGCCCTCCGTTGAAGTTCTCTGCGGTTGCGAGGATGAAGCGGAATGGTTGACGGGAGGTTTGTTCCGGACCCGTTGGCCTGGATTCTTTCGTGTCCCGGGGCCGGGTTTTCAGAAGGCGATGGCGAGGCCGAGATGCCACGCGCTGTAGCCGGCGCGGCCGTCCGTGTAGGCGAGGGTCGCGCTCACCGGCGCCTCCCGCCCGAGGCTCAGGCTCAGCCGGTACTCCTGCCAGCTCGGCACGGCGAAGCGGCTGCCGGCCACCCGCGTGTCGGTCACGCCCGCCGAGACCGTCACCGGGCGCCCCGCCAGCGTGCCGAGGCCGCGCGCCAGCCAGACGCCGTTGCGGTAGAAGCTGTTGTCGAGGCGGTAGTCGATCCGCGCCTTGCCCACCTCCAGCGGGCGGGTCGCGGCATAGGCGTAGGTGTTGCCGATGCCGAGGGTGAGGCCGGCGGGCAGCGCCAGGCGCAGGTCGCTGGTCAGCGAGGGGCCATGCGCCGCCGCGACATTGCCGGAGTCGTAGGAGCCGGCGGCGCCGTAGCGATAGGCAGGGGAGAGGGCCCAGCGCACCGCCTCCCCGCGGATCAGCGGAATTCGCAGGCCGAGCGCGGCGGAGCCCATATAGGCGCGGGCGCCCTCCAGCTCGTTGAGAGCGAGCGGCAGGCTCAGATAGGCCTCGGGCCCGTCCGCGCCGAAGGTGTAGGAGGCGGCCAGCGGCAGGCCATAGGCCCGCGCGGTGCCGCCGACGCGCTGCGACTGGAATTCGAAGCCGGAACCGAAATGCCAGCCTGCGGCGCGCGGCGCGAGGGTGCCGAGATCGCCCGGCGGCTGGATGCCGGCCGCGTGGCTCGCGGCGATGGACTGGCCCAGCAGAGAACCGGGATTGCCCGCGATGGGGTCCTTCAGCGTCCGCGCCACCAGGGCGTCGGCGACCTCGTACATCGCCTCGTCATCGCCGCTGCCGCCAAGGAAGGCGCGAAGCTGGCGCTGCGACTCCTCCCGCGTGGCGCCGCTGAAGGTCCGGTCGATGCCGGCCCGCGGCACGATCAGCCGGATCTCCGGGGAGTTGCGCGCCATGGACAGCGTCGCGTCCAGCCCGCGGATCGACAGGCTGCCCTGCACCGCCGAGGCGTTGGTGTAATGGGGAGAAAGGCTGGCGATGCCGCGCGTCGTCAGCACGGACTGGAGTTCCTGCACGTCCGTGTAGCTGCGGCTGGCGGGGACGCCATCGACCGTGACGTTCACGCTGTAGAGCTCGGCCAGGGCCGGCGGCGCGGCTGTCAGGCAGGCCAGGGCGGCCAGGATAGGCAGGAAGGAGAATCGGCACCGCATTCTGCGAACCCCGGATGGCATGGCGCCAGAGTGGAGGCTGGCGCCGCTGAACTCACAGATCCGTGATCTACCGGAAAAACAGCCGCGGATGCCAGCGCAATCTCACGCATATAGAACAAAGTGTACTTGGTTAATGAACCATTTAGTTTATGATGCCCCTCTCCCGGGCAGCCATGGCATGGTCTAGCCTCCGCGTTATGCCGGAAGCCTTGGGAGACTTCGCCATGCCGACACGACGTTCCTTGCTGCTCACCACCGCGGCCGCCACGGCGCTGCCCCTCGTCGCCTTCCGGGCGGCGGCCCAGACCCCTCCCGGCGTGCTGGTCTTCGCCAAGCTGATCGACGACATCATCAGCCTCGATCCGCACGAGGCCTTCGAGTACACCGCCTCCGAACTGGCCGGAAATGTCTACCAGAAGCTGGTGACCACCCCGAATTCCAACCCTTCCAGCATCGTCGGCGAGCTGGCCGAGAGGTGGGAGGTCTCGGAGGACAACACGGTCTTCACCTTCACCTTGCGGCAGGGGCCGAAATTCGCCTCCGGCCAGCCGGTGACGGCCGAGGATGTCGCCTTCTCCCTCACCCGCGTCGTGGCGATGAACAAGTCGCCGGCCTTCATCATCAACCAGTTCGGCTTCACCCGGGAGAACGTGGCCGAGCGCATCCGCGCCACCGATGCCCGCACCGTGGTCCTGCGCACGGCCGCGCCGACGGCGCCGAGCTTCCTGCTCTACTGCCTCTCCGCCGCCGTCGGCTCGGTGGTGGAGAAGGCGGCGGTGATGGCCAGGGCGCAGGGCGACGACTGGGGCAATGGCTGGCTGAAGCAGAATTCCGCCGGCTCGGGCAGCTACGCCATCCGCCAGTGGAAGGCGAGCGAGAGCGTCCTCCTGGACGCCAACCCGCACAGCAATGTCGCGCCGAAGATCAGGCGCGTCATCATCCGCCACCTCCCCGATCCCTCGGCGCAGCTTCTCGGCCTGCAGCGCGGCGACATCGACATCGCCCGCAACCTGGTGGCCGACCAGATCCAGCAGTTGCAGGGCGACGGCAAGTACACGGTGCAATCCGCCCGCAAGGCCAGCCTGCTGTATCTCAGCCTGAACCAGAAGCACCCGCAGCTCTCCAGGCCCGAGGTGCGGCAGGCGATCAAGCTGGCGCTCGACTACGACGCCATCCAGAAGAACATCGTGCCCACCACCTTCGCGGTGCACCAGGCCTTCCTGCCGGAGGGCCTGCCCGGCGCCGTGACGGAGCATCCCTTCAGCAGGAAGACCGCCGAGGCGAAGGCGCTGCTGGCCAAGGCCGGCCTCGCCGACGGCTTCGAGGTCTCCTTCGACTACGGCTCCGCCGCGCCGCAATCCGACATCGCCCAGGCGATCCAGGCCAATCTGGCCGAGATCGGCATCCGGCTGCGGATGCTGCCGGGCGAGCAGCGCGCGGTCATCACCAAGACCCGCGCCCGGCAGCACGACATCGCCATGGTGCGCTGGGGCTCGGACTACTTCGATCCGCACAGCAACGCGGAGGCCTTCAGCATGAACCCGGACAACGGCCCGGAGGCCCGCAACAAGACCCTGGCCTGGCGCGCCAGCTGGGACATCCCCGAACTGACCGCCAGGGCCGAGGCGGCGCTGAAGGAGACGGATGCCGCCCGGCGCTCGGAGATGTACGTGGCGCTGCAGAAGGACCACCAGCAGCAGTCGCCCTTCGTCATCATGCTGCAGGAGATCGAGGTGGCCGTCGCCCGCGCCGGCGTGACCGGCTTCGACATGGGCCCGATGAACGACCGCCATTCCTACACGAACATCACCAAGGCATGACGCCATCCGACTCCGGCCGGGCGGCGGTGCCGTCCGGCGGCGCCCCGGCGCGGAGGCGCCCCTCCGCGGCGCGGCGGCGGCTGGCGGCGCTGTCCGGCACGCTGGCCAGCGTGCCGATCACCCTTCTCGGCCTCGCCCTCGTCACCTTCCTGATCGGTCGCGTGGTGCCGATCGACCCGGTGCTCGCCATCGTCGGCGACCGCGCGCCGGCGGATGTGGTGGAGCGCGCCCGGCTGGAGCTCGGCCTCGACCAGCCGCTCCACATCCAGTTCTGGCGCTACCTCGGGCAGATCGTGAGCGGCGACCTCGGCCGCTCGGTGATGACGGCCAATCCGGTGACGCAGGACATCGCCCGCTTCTTTCCCGCCACCTTCGAGCTGGCCACGGTGGCGATCGTTCTCGCGGTGCTGATCGGCGTTCCGCTCGGCGTGCTGGCGGCGACGCGGCAGGGAAGCTGGATCGACCAGGGCGTGCGGCTGTTCTGCCTCGCCGGCCATTCCCTGCCGGTCTTCGTGCTCGGCCTGCTCTCGCTGCTGCTGTTCTACGCGCGGCTCGGCTGGGCGCCCGGCCCCGGGCGGCAGAGCATCTTCTACGAGGGCATGGTGGAGGAGCGCAGCGGCATCCTCACCCTGGACGCCGCGCTCGCCGGCGACTGGGGCGCCTTCCAGGATGCGCTGGCGCATCTGGCGCAGCCGGCCGGGGTGCTGGCGCTGTTCAGCCTGGCCTATATCGCGCGCATGACGCGGGCCTTCATGCTGGCCGAGCTGAAGAGCGAATACGTCATCACCGCCCGCGCCAAGGGGCTGTCGGGGGCGCGCATCGTCTGGCTCCATGCCTTCCGCAACATCGCCGTGCCGCTGGTGACGGTGCTGGCCATGACCTATGCCGGGCTGCTGGAGGGCGCGGTGCTGACCGAGACGATCTTCGCCTGGCCGGGCCTCGGCCAGTACCTCACCGTCTCGCTGCTGAACGCCGACATGAACGCGGTGCTGGGCGCCACGCTGGTGGTCGGGCTGATCTATGTCGCCCTCAACCTGCTGGCCGATCTGCTCTACCGCCTGCTCGATCCGAGGGTGAGGTAGCCCATGTCCGCGTCATCCTCCGCCCCCGTCTCCTGGCGCGCCTGGCTGCTCTCCGATGCGCCGGCCTCGCGCGCGCAGGCGAAATGGGGCCGGCGCTACCAGCTCTGGCTGGCCTTCCGGCGCAACGGCCTCGCCGTCGCCGGGCTGGTCATCGCGCTGGCCATGCTGCTGCTCTCCCTCGCCGCGCCGCTGCTGGCGCCGCAGGATCCCGGCGCGCAGGCGCTGGCCAACCGCCTGCAGCCGCCCTCGGCGGCGCATTGGCTCGGCACCGACGAGCTGGGCCGCGACGTCTGGTCGCGCCTGCTGCATGGCGGGCGCGTCACGCTCGGCATGGTCGTCGCCGTGGTGGTGCTGGTGGCGCCGCTGGGCCTCGTCATCGGCTGCGTCGCCGGCTATGCGGGGGGCCTGCTCGACAAGGTGCTGATGCGCGTCACCGATGTCTTCCTGGCCTTCCCGCGGCTGATCCTGGCCCTGGCCTTCGTCGCCGCCATGAAGCCCGGCGTGGAGAGCGCCGTCATCGCCATCGCGCTCACCGCCTGGCCGCCCTATGCCCGGCTGGCGCGGGCCGAGACGCTGACCATCCGCAACACCGACTACATCGCCGCGGTGCGGATGACCGGCGCCTCGCCCTGGCGCGTCATCTGGCGGCATGTCGCGCCGATGTGCCTGCCCTCGCTCACCGTGCGCGTGACGCTCGACATGTCCTCGATCATCCTGACGGCGGCCGGCCTCGGCTTCCTGGGCCTCGGCGCCCAGCCGCCGATCCCGGAATGGGGCACCATGATCGCCACGGCGCGGCGCTTCATCCTGGAGCAGTGGTGGGTTCCGGTGATCCCGGGGCTCGCCATCTTCATCGCCTCCCTCGCCTTCAACCTGCTGGGCGACGGGCTGCGCGACGTGCTGGACCCGAAGCAGCGGTGAGCGGCGCCATGGCAGCCCCCCCCGACAGGGCCCCCCACCGGCCCCCCCACCGGCCCCCCCACCGTCCCCTGGTCGAGATCCGCGACCTGCGCGTGGACTTTCCCCATCCCTCCGGCTTCACCCGGGCGGTGCGCGGCATCTCCCTCAGCCTCGGGCGGGAGAAGCTCGGCATCGTCGGCGAGAGCGGCTCGGGCAAGTCGGTGACGGGGCGGGCGCTGATGCGGCTGCTGCCCGGCTCGGCCCGCGTGACGGCCGAGGCGCTGCGCTTCGACGGCACCGATGTGCTGGCCGCCTCGGAGCGGCAGATGCGCAGCCTGCGCGGCGGCCGCATCGGCCTGATCCTGCAGGACCCGAAATACAGCCTGAACCCGGTGATGACGGTCGGCCGACAGATCGCCGAGGCCTGGCTCGCCCACAGGAAGGGCAGCCGGCGCGAGGCCCGGGACGTGGCGCTGTCGCTGCTGGAGCAGGTGCGCATCCGCGAGCCGGGGCGCGTGCTGGACGCCTATCCGCACGAGATCTCGGGTGGCATGGGGCAGCGCGTGATGATCGCCATGATGCTGGCGCCGGAGCCGGACATGCTGATCGCCGACGAGCCGACCAGCGCCCTCGATGCCAGCGTGCAGGCGGAGATCCTGCGGCTGATCGAGGATCTGGTCTCGGCCCGCGGCATGGGGCTGATGCTGATCAGCCACGATCTGCCGCTGGTCGCGCGCTTCTGCGACCGGGTGGCGGTGATGTATGCCGGACAGGTGATGGAGGAGCTGCCCGCGCGCGATCTGCACCGGGCTGAGCATCCCTATACCCGCGGCCTGCTGGACTGTATGCCGAGCCTCGACCACCCGCGCGCCCGCCTGCCGACGCTGGACCGCGACCCCGCCTGGCTGGAGCCGCGCGCATGATCTCCATCCGGCATCTCGACGTGCATTTCGGCAGCAGCCACGTGGTGCGCGACATCTCCTTCGGGATCGGCGCGGGCGAGACCTACGGGCTGGTGGGCGAGAGCGGCTCGGGCAAGTCCACCGTGCTGCGCACCATCGCCGGGCTCAACGCGGACTGGCAGGGGGAGATGACGCTCGGCGGCAAGGCCTTGGGCGCCCGGCGCGACCGCGCCTTCTTCAAGACGGTCCAGATGGTCTTCCAGGATCCCTATGGCTCGCTGCATCCGCGCCAGACGGTGGACCGCATCCTGGCCGAGCCGCTGGCGATCCATGGCATCCCCGATGCCGAGGCGCGCATCGCCCGGGCGCTCTCCGAAGTGGCGCTGCCGCGCACCGCCCGCTTCCGTTTCCCGCACCAGCTGTCCGGCGGGCAGCGGCAGCGCGTCGCCATCGCCCGCGCCCTGATCGCCGATCCCGCCGTGCTGCTGCTCGATGAGCCGACCAGCGCGCTGGACGTCTCGGTGCAGGCGGAGGTGCTGAACCTGCTGGCCGACCTGCGGCAGGCGCGGCAGCTCACCTGCATCCTCGTCTCGCACAACCTGGCGGTGGTGGCGCATCTCTGCGGCCGCCTGGCGGTGATGCAGGGGGGGCGGATCGTCGAGGAGCTGAGCGCGGCGCAACTCCGCGCCGGGGAGGCCCGGCACCCGCATACGCGCGAGCTGATCGCCCTGTCGCACGAGCTGGCGGCCTGAGGTGGCCGCCAGGGCGCGCGGATGGCTTGCCGGGCGCTCCGCACTGATGTGAACTGTCGACAGGAGAGCGGGGTATGGAACGCCCGCCCGGAGGAGCGTCGATGGTATCACGTCGTGAGACGCTGGGGCTGATGGCCTCGG
This sequence comes from Teichococcus aerofrigidensis, assembly GCF_054073225.1. Taxonomy (NCBI): domain Bacteria; kingdom Pseudomonadati; phylum Pseudomonadota; class Alphaproteobacteria; order Acetobacterales; family Roseomonadaceae; genus Roseomonas; species Teichococcus aerofrigidensis. The sequence continues at coordinate 1,427 of NZ_JBSXMU010000062.1, read as the reverse complement.
CCCCGTTGCTGGGGGCCCGGCCGGCCCTCGCCCAGGCCGATTATCCCAGCCGCGCCATGGTCGTGCTGGTGGGATTTGCCCCTGGCGGCGGCACGGACATCATTGCCAGGCTGCTGGCCCCTTCCCTGCAGGCCAGTTTCGGGCAGCCGGTCACGGTCGAGAACCGCCCCGGGGCCAGCGGCACCGTGGCGGCCGCGGCGGTGGCGCGCTCCCGCCCTGATGGCTATACGCTTCTGATGGGCACGGTCAGCACCCAGGCGGTGGTCGGGCCCCTGATGCGGCAGCCGCCCTATGACCAGATGCGCGACTTCACCCCCATCACGCTGGCTGGCACGGTGCCGCTGGTGGCGGTGGTTCCGGCCAAGGCTCCCTATCGCGACCTCCAGGGCCTGATCGAGTACGCCCGCGCGCATCCCGGCCAGCTCAACTACGCCTCGTCCGGCATCGGCACGCAGCAGCATCTGGCGGCGGAAATGCTCTGCCAGGCGGCGGATATCCGCATGACCCATGTGCCTTATCGCGGCACGGGGCCCGTGGTGAACGACCTGCTGGCCGGCACGCTGGATCTGGCCATCGACACCATGCCGACGCACCTGCCGCATCTGCGCGCGGGCAGCACGCGCGCCCTGGCGGTCACCTTGCCGCAGCGCGTCGCCGCCCTGCCGGATGTGCCGACGGTGGCGGAGAGCGGCTTTCCCGGCTTCGAGATCAATGTCTGGTACATGCTGCTCGGCCCGGCCGGATTGCCGGATGCCGTGGTGAAGCGTTGGTCGGAAGCGATGCAGGCGGCCCTGCGCGACCCGGCCAACCGTGCCAGGCTGGAGGAAGCGGGCTTCATTCCCGGTGGCGGCTCGGTGCAGGACGCGGCCGAACTGGTGCGGCGGGAGGCGGAACGCTACGCGGCGCTGGCCCAGCGGGCCGGCATCCGCATCGAATAGGGCCGGAGGCGGTTGCGGCCCGGAGTCGGGGCAGGCATGTATGCCGCTTCGAAGCCGAGATATCATCGCGAGGATTCATGCGCAGAGGCCGCGCCAAGAGCATTCCGAAGAGCCAGACCCGCCGTCCCGCGGAGGCGGCGGGGGAAGTCGCGCGGCTGCGGCAGGAGCTCCAGGAGGCGCGCGCCCTGCTGCGGGAATTGGCGGACGGAGGCGGCTCCGTGGTCGCCAGGCGCTTGGCCAGCCTGGAAGAGGAGCGCCAGATCGCCCGTGGCCAAGCTGTCGAGGCAGCCATGGCCAAGTCGAAAGCGGAAGGGGAGTTGCGCCGGCTTCAGGCCGCGATCGACAAGGCGCCGGGATTCCAGGGCTGGCTGCTGCGGCGGGCGCGTCGCCGCCTGGAGACGGGCTGAGCCGGGCGCGTTACCCGGCTTTCCAAGCCCCCCATGGTGGAATGGCCCGCGACTATTGTCTGCGGGCTTTGTGTGTATGGTG